>UQSH01000024.1 GCA_900543795.1 uncultured Oscillospiraceae bacterium
TTCGCCGAGTCCGTCTATCGGCTCGCCGAGCGCATTAACAATTCTTCCGATAAACGCACTGCCAACGGGAACGCCTGCCTTTTTGCGTGTTCTGCGAACTCTTGAGCCTGCGTGCACCTCACTGTCGTGCCCGAAAAGAATACAGCCTACTGAATTGTATTTAATATCCTGAACCATCGCCTTAACGCCGTTTTCAAAAACAACTATTTCGCCATACATAACATGGTCAAGGCCGTGAATTGTTGCAATACCGTCTCCAACAGAGATAACCGTTCCGATTTCATCATCAGAGCTTTCAAAATCGAAATTATTTACCTTTGATTTGAGGATTGAAATAACCTTTTCAGTGTCCTCTCCGCTTGTTACCTTTGCCTCTTCAACGATTTTTTCCTTAATTGTTGTTAGCTTTGTTTTAAGGCTTCTGTCAAAAACCTTATTGCCTATTTCTATAATAAATCCGCCGATAATGGTCGGTGCATAAACCATATCTATTTCGGCACGGCCTGCTTTTTCCTCACGCATAACAAATTTTTTAATGCCTATAAGCTGCTCTGCGTTAGGCTCGGTTACATAATAAAGCGTTGCACGGGCAACCTTGTTTTTCTTATCAAGCTCTGCAATATATGCTTTTTTTATATCATCAAGCAAATCAATATCACAGGTTACCGCAAGCTGCTTAATAAGCTCTGAAACAGAGGTGTGAAAAAGCTCGTCAACAACCTTGTTTTTTTCGCCGATTGTTACGGTTGGATTATTAAGAACTCTGCGCAGCTCGGGCGTTTTGAGCAAATCCTGAGCGCCTTCAAGCTCTGAAACACTGACCTCCGATAAAAGCAGCTTTTTAATTGTTTCATCAATGCTATGAGTCATTTTCATCACTGCTTTCATTTAAAAATTCATCAAAAATATCGCTGTCTGTTTTAGGAGTGATGCTTGCGCCGACAACCTTTTCGGCAGCCTGCATTGCAAGAGACGCAATATCCTCTCTTGCGCTTCTTTTGGCTCTTTCGCCCTCCTCGATTATCTGACGCCTTGCATTTTCCTTCATTTTTTCGGCATCCTCCCCTGCTTTATCAAGGATTCTGCCGTATTCGGTTTTTGCAGTTTGCTTTGCTTCGTTAATTATTCTTGACGATTCCTCATCAGCCGAGCGAAGCTTATTCTCATACTGCTTTTTTAAATCAAACGCATCGTTTTTTGCATCCTCTGCCTGCTGCATTTGATTATTAATCATCTCTTTACGCTCATTCATAACTTTAAGAATGGGCTTAAACAAAAATCTTTTCATCAGCAGATAAAATATAACAAGATTTATCAGCGTAAAAAGAATATTCCAATCAAGCTTAAGCATTTACCGTGTTTCCTTTCAATAGGATTTTTCAGTCTTTTATTGACTTGATCCTTTATTTAACAAAGAAAATAATAAGAATGCTTGCAACAAGTCCGTAAACTGCGGTTGCCTCGGCAAGCGCACAGCCGAGAAGAAGAGATGTTCTTATTTGATTTGCCGCTTCGGGCTGACGGGCAATTGACTCCGTTGCCTTACCTGTTGCTATGCCGATACCGATTCCTGCACCTAAACCTGCCAATACAGCTACTGCTGCTCCGATTGCTACTCCCATAATAAATTCTCCTTTAATAATTAATAATTTTTATTTTATTCGAAGCTTCTATTCAATTGCTTCCTGAATATACATTGATGTTAAAAATATAAAAATATATGCCTGCAAAAAGCCGTCAAACAAATCAAAATAAAAGCTGAATGCAAGCGAAACGCCAACCTTGAAAAAGACGATGCTTTTCAAAAGCTCCATAATGATAAACGCACCCAAAACATTACCGAAAAGTCGCATACAAAGCGAAAGAGGCTTGATAATTATTTCAAGCAAATTTATCGGCAAAACAACGGCAACCGGCTGGGCAAAGGATTTCAGATGGCCCTTTATTCCCTTGGCTCTTATTCCTGCCACTTCAACGAGAACAATACTCGTTAATGCCAGAGCGGCTGTTACTTGAAGGCTTTTTGTTGGCGGCTTAAAGCCAAAAAGCCCTATCATATTAGCTGCGCCTATATAAATTGCAACACACGAAAGCCACGGAATATACTGTTCGCCCTTTTTGCCGAGAATATCTCCGAAAAAGGAATACAGCTTTTCCATACAGACCTCGAGAATCTGCTGACGCTTGCTTAACTCCCCGCTGACCTTTAAATTTCTTGTTAAAACAATTGCAAGCACCGTTAGCACCGCAATTATTATCCATGAAACAACGGTTGTTTCATCAACAGAAATATTTGTGTGAGGAATTGTGAAAACGCTTTTTATATCAAGCTGGTCGGACAGTTCTTCTTGCAGCCCCATTGTTACGGGCATTAAATTCATATACCCGCCTCCTCTAACCTTTAATTTATCATCATTATAGCACCCAAATTTTTAAATGCAATAAAATCTTTTAAAAATTGTTTTTTGTATAAAAATTGCACTGTTTTGTTTAAAAAATTTATAAAAAAATAATATTTACATATTATTATCAATGGTTTATAATAATATTTGCTGATTTTTTATAATTAATTACATAAATAGTTTTATGTCAAATTTTTGTATTAATATATTTAAGGAGAGCGCAATGGCAAAGGAACAGAAAAAAATGGTTGACGACATAACCTCTATGGACGAGGATTTTGCAAAATGGTACACCGATATTTGCAAAAAAGCCGAGCTGATTGAATACACAAGCGTTAAGGGCTGTATGGTTATCCGCCCTTACGGCTATGCTATTTGGGAAAACATCCAAAAAATCCTTGACGGTATGTTTAAGGATGAGGGGCACGAAAATGTTTGTATGCCTATGTTTATTCCCGAAAGCCTGCTTCAAAAGGAAAAGGACCATGTTGAAGGCTTTGCCCCCGAATGTGCATGGGTAACAATCGGCGGAAGCGAGGAGCTTGAGGAACGCCTTTGTGTTCGCCCAACCTCCGAAACGCTTTTCTGCGAGCATTTCAAAAATGTTGTTCATTCTTACCGTGATTTACCTAAGCTTTATAATCAATGGGTTTCCGTTGTTCGCTGGGAAAAAACAACAAGACCGTTTTTGCGTTCAAGAGAATTTCTTTGGCAGGAGGGCCATACGCTTCACGCAACTGCCGAGGAGGCAATTGAGGAAACGGAAAAAATGCTTAATGTTTACACAAAATTCTGCCAGGAATATCTTGCTATTCCCGTTGTTAAGGGTATGAAAACCGAAAGCGATAAATTTGCAGGCGCAGAGCGCACCTACTGCATTGAAGCGCTTATGCACGACGGAAAGGCACTTCAAGCCGGCACCTCCCACTATTTCGGAGACGGCTTTGCAAAGGCATTTGAAATTCAGTTTTCCGATAAAGACAATAAATTGAGATTCCCACATCAAACCTCTTGGGGAATGACAACAAGACTTATCGGCGCAATCATTATGACTCACGGCGACAATAACGGTCTTGTTCTTCCGCCTGCTGTTGCACCTATTCAGGCAATCGTTATACCCGTTGCGCAGCACAAGGAGGGTGTGCTTGAAAAGGCAAACGAGATTTGCAACAGGCTCAAAAAGGTTTGCAGAGCAAAAATTGACGATTCCTCAAACACGCCGGGCTGGAAATTTGCCGAATACGAGATGAAGGGTGTTCCCGTTCGTGTTGAAATAGGACCGAAGGATATTGAAAATAATCAATGCGTTATCGTTACACGCCACAACAGAGAAAAAACATTCGTTAGCCTTGACAATCTTGAAGAAGCAGTTTTGCAAAAGCTTGATGAGGTTCGCAACGGACTTTATGAATCCGCACTTGAAAACAGAGAGCGCAGAACATATATCTGCAAAAACACAGACGAAATAATCAATGCACTTGAAGAAAACGGAGACGGCTTTGTTAAGGCAATGTGGTGCGGCAGCGAGGAATGTGAGGATAAGGTTAAGGAATTAACCGGCGTAGGTTCAAGATGTATTCCGCTTGAACAGGAGCATTTGAGCGACACCTGCGTTTGCTGCGGCAAGCCGGCAAAGAGTATGCTCTATTGGGGCAAGGCATATTAATTAATGTATAAATCATTTTAATATAGTAACTGTAAAGGAAGGTTTTTTATGGCAGTTTTAGTAACGGGCGGTGCAGGATATATAGGAAGCCACACCTGCGTTGAGCTTATTAATGCGGGGGTTGATGTTGTTATAGTTGACAATTTCTATAACTGCAAAAAATCAAGCATAAGCAGAATTCGTGCACTTGTTGACAGAGATTTCAAATACTATGAATGTGATATTCGCGACCGCGACGGAATGGACGCAATCTTCAAAAAGGAAAGCATTGATTCCGTTATCCACTTTGCAGGTCTTAAAGCAGTTGGCGAAAGCGTTCACAAGCCGATTGAATATTTCGATAACAATGTTAACGGAACTCTTGTTTTGCTTGATGTTATGAGAAATAACGGCTGTAAAAAAATTGTTTTCTCTTCTTCCGCAACCGTTTACGGTATGAACAACATTTCTCCGCTTACCGAGGACATGACCGTTGGCGGAGTTACAAATCCTTACGGACGCACAAAATATATGATTGAGTGCATTTTGCAGGATTTATTTGTTTCCGACAGTGAATGGTCTATCTGCCTGCTTCGCTATTTCAATCCTATCGGAGCGCACAAGAGCGGAACAATGGGAGAGGATCCAAACGGTATTCCGAACAACCTTATGCCGTATATCACCCAGGTTGCAATCGGCAAAAGAGAAAAGCTTAATGTTTGGGGCAACGATTATGATACTCACGACGGAACAGGTGTTCGTGATTATATCCATGTTGTTGACCTTGCACTCGGCCATGTTAAAGCCGTTGAAAAGGTTAAAAAGGAAACGGGACTTTTCATTTACAATCTCGGAACAGGCAAGGGATACAGCGTTCTTGATGTTGTTAAGGCATTTGAAAAGGCATCCGGCGTTGAAATTCCTTATGTTATCGGTCCTCGCCGCGAGGGCGATATAGCAACCTGCTATTCTGATCCTTCAAAGGCATTTAAGGAGCTTGGCTGGAAGGCTGAAAGAGACATTGAAGAAATGTGTGAGGACAGCTGGCGTTGGCAAAGCCAAAACCCAAACGGATATCCCGACTGATAAAATTTAATTGAATTTTTTATACCGCTGTTTTTTGAGTGTTGCTGCTCGTCAAACAGCGGTATTTTTTTACCAAAATTTAAAAATTAACAAAAATATTTACAAAAAAATTACAAATATGTATGTTATTAATATTGATATTACAAAATGGTAAATGTATAATATTGTTATCAGGAAATAGTTCAACGATTATTTTAATATAATTAACATAGGCAACGGTGAAAAATGCAAAATCCACTATATTTCTTCATTTGTGCGATTAGGATTGCTTTGCGTTGCCTAAAAGCTGCGGAGATGAAAAGATAATGGACGCCTTATGCGAACAGTGCCGTTGGTTTGTTTTTGACGAGGAGGATTCCGACGGAGGATATTGTAATTTAACGCTTGACGAAGACGAATATGTTAGATTTTTAGCCGAATCTTCGTGCAAGACCTGCAAATATTTTTGTGCAGACGGCGGAGAATATGAAATTGTGAGGAGGCAGAATTGATGATTGCAAGTAAAAGAAGAGCTGTAAGCGGAAAAACGGCGGCGGCATTTGTTGCCGTTTTGATTGCCATTGCCGTCTCGGCTGTTCTTATTAATCAAAATATTAAAGCAAATTCAATATATGTTAACAACAGCGCTATCATTTTAGGCGTCGGTCAAGAGTATAATCTGCCCGTTGAGAGCAATGCTTTTTTGAAAATTAAAAGCTATAACGATAATGTTGTCAGAGTTGACCGCAACGGAAAATTCACTGCTGTTTCAAAGGGAGAAGCACTTGTTAAGGTAGGCACGCACGATATTGCCGTTATTGTTGACAATGCACCCGATTCCGTTTGCTTTTCACAGGCTCAAACAGATATAGGAAACGGAGAAAAATACCGTGTTCATATTCAGGCAGGCTCAAGCGGATGTAATTCCGGTTTTGAATTTACAAGCTCTGACGAGAATATTCTGACAGTTGACAGCCTTGGAGAGATAACGGGAGTTTCAAACGGAACTGCAAAGCTTTCCGTTAAAACTTATAACGGGCTTACCGCATCCTGCATTATAAATGTTAAGGACGCACCCGAGGAGATAACATATCCCTATTCCGCAAAAACGGTTTATTTGGGAACAACGGCAAATCTGTGCCCGTCTGTTACCTCGGGAAGCGCATCAAAAACAACGCAGATAGTTTCAGATAAC
Source organism: uncultured Oscillospiraceae bacterium (assembly GCA_900543795.1). Lineage (GTDB taxonomy): Bacteria > Bacillota > Clostridia > Oscillospirales > Acutalibacteraceae > Eubacterium_R. The sequence continues at coordinate 6,308 of UQSH01000024.1, forward strand.
ACAGATATTGTTAAGGTTGAGGGAACAAAGCTTATCCCCGTTTCAGAGGGAAGGGCAACAGTTACCGCTTCAACCTATAACGGCAAAACGGCACAATGCGAAATAAACGTTGTTGAGGCTCCGTTTTATATAAGAACAAACCTTGACCCCTCACTGCCGATGATTGCACTTTCGTTTGATGACGGACCGAACTATGCTTCAACAAATGCAATTCTTGATGTTTTGGAGCAATATAACTGCTCGGCAAGCTTCTTCATTGTTGGCTCTCGTCTTGACTTCGGCGGAAACGATAAATGCGCAAAAAGAATGGTTGAAATCGGATGTCAGCTTGGAAATCATACATACGACCATAAGCATTACGGTGCCGATGTTACTGTTGACGATATAACGAGGGGTGCAGAAAAAATTAAAGAGGTTACGGGATACGCTCCCTCCGCTTACCGCCCGACAGGCGGCTATATGTCTGACATTATAAAAGAAAACTGCGGTGCGCCGATATGCCTTTGGAGCATTGACACAAATGATTGGAGCTATCGAAACTCCGAAAAGCTTTACAACTATGTTTTATATGCCGCCGATGACGGCGATATAATTCTTATGCACGATATTTATTCAACAAGCGCAACAGCAGTTGAATGGTTTGTGCCCGAGCTTGTCAACAAAGGCTATCAAATAGTAAACATTGCCGAGCTTGCATATTATAAGGATGTTCAGCTTGAAAACGGCTCTGTTTACAGTTCTTTTAAATAATAATTTCGGAAAGGGAAAAATTATGGTTGAAATTAAGGGCTACAAAATTAACAAAATTGAGGTTGAAAACAAGGTTCAGCCGGGAACGCAGCTTAAGCTGCAAAATCAGGTTAAATATAATGTTAATTATATGGACGATGTTAAAAAATGTATCGGTATTCTTGAATTCAGAATATCCGACGCAGAGCTTAATCCCTTTGAGGTAAAAATTGAGATGGCTGCGGAGTTTACCTACGGCGACGGGGACGAAAGAGCAGAAATTCATACAACATCGTTTGACCAGCTTTTCCCGTTTTTAAGAATGACCGTAAACAATGCAACTGCGCTTACGGGTATGCCCGGGCTTATGATACCTATGCTTAAGCTTAACAAGGAAACGGTTACCGTTAATTCGGCAGAGAAAAAAGAAGAAAGTCCTCTTAATTAATTAAATTATCTGTTGACTTGTTTTAAGTAATATTATATAATCAAAAAAGGGAACGGCGCTCTCCGAGTTATCGTTCCCGTTTGTTTTTATTTTAAAAATAGGAGATATGTTGATTATGGTTAGAGCAATAGTAGGCGCCAATTGGGGCGACGAGGGAAAAGGCAAAATAACAGATATGTTTGCACAGAAGGCAGATATAGTTATTCGCTTTCAGGGCGGAGCCAATGCGGGCCACACTATTATTAATGAACACGGCAGATTTGCGCTCCATCTTATGCCGAGCGGCGTTTGCAGTGAAAACACAACCTGCATTATCGGAAACGGCGTTGCGCTTGATATTAACAAGTTTATAAACGAGCTTGAGGATGTTAAAAAAGCAGGCCTTAATCCAAAGCTTCTTGTTTCGGAGCGTTGCCAAATTCTTATGCCATATCATATTCTGCTTGACGAATACGAGGAGGAAAGGCTCGGAAAGGCAGCCTTTGGCTCAACAAAAAGCGGTATTGCCCCCTTCTTTTCGGATAAATATGCTAAAATCGGCATTCAGGTTAACGAGCTTTTTGATGAAGAAACATTAAGGGCAAAGCTGAAAAATATATGCACTCTTAAAAATCTTACATTAAAATATGTATATAATAAGCCCCTGCTTAACGAGGAGGAGCTTTTCAACACCTGTATGGAATATAAAGAGAAAATCGCCCCTTATGTTTGCGACACACACACCTATATTCAAAATGCAATCAAGGAGGGCAAGGAGATACTGCTTGAAGGTCAGCTCGGCACTCTTAAGGATCCCGATTTCGGTATTTATCCAATGGTTACCTCATCTTCAACTCTTGCAGGCTACGGCTGTGTTGGCGCAGGAATCCCTGCTAATCAGATTAAAGATATTGTTGTTGTAACAAAGGCATATTCCTCCGCAGTTGGAGCAGGCGAATTTGTTTCCGAAATTCTTGATGAAGAGGAAGCGCAGGAGCTTCGTATCCACGGAGGCGACAAGGGCGAGTTTGGCGCAACAACAGGCAGACCGAGAAGAGTTGGCTGGTTTGACTGCGTTGCAACACGCTACGGTGTTGAATGTCAGGGTGCAACTCAGGTTGTTATGACAGCGCTTGACTGCCTTTCATACCTTGAAGAAATTAAGGTTTGCGTTGGTTATGAGGTTGACGGCGAAATAATAAAGAGCTTCCCCACTACCCCAACGCTTAAAAAGTGCAAGCCCGTTCTTAAAACAATGAAAGGCTGGCACTGCGATATAAGAGGCATAAAAAATTATGACGATTTACCGCAGGAAACAAGAGATTATGTTGAATTTATCGAAAGCGAAATCGGCTTCCCGATAACAATGGTTTCCAACGGCCCCGAAAGAGAAGCAATAATTTACAGAAATAAATAACGATTAAATAAAGCACGGCAAGGAACTAATCCTGCCGTGCTTTACTGTTTATATATATTTACTGTTTATATATTTATTATGAAAGCTTTTCAAATTTATACATTTCCTTTACAGACTCTGCATTAAGATTAATTGTTGTGAGAGTGTATGAAACAGGACAATTTTTCGAGCCTGCCGCACCGTAGCCGCCGAGGCTTGAAAGCTGATAATATCTGTTTTTATAATAATATGCTATATTGTCGCTGTGAACATGACCTGTTGAAATAAGGGAAATATATTCATTATCCGCTGTTTTTTCATCAAACAGGGAATTCTTCTTAATATCGCTAACGGAATATTGAGCGGAGAACGGAAAGCCCTCATAAGCTTCTCCGTTTTTATATGCGGCTTCAAACGCCGGTGTCGGCATGTGGAAAAATACGCTTGTATAAACCCTTCTCTGCTCAATCTCGGAAAGAAGCAAATCAATTTGGTTTTCCTTGATATAATCATATTCCCCGTTTTCATCGTGAGAATGAGAATCCATAACCGCTATTGAATGAACAAGCTCGCCGTCCTTTTGAATATCAATAAAAAACTGCATTGAGCCGTCTATCCCCTTTTGGTTTCCGCAGAGAAAATGCTCATAATTCATCATAAATGCGATAATGTCTTCGTTTGTGCCGTCCTTTTCTCCGTCGTTATTTCCCGGTGCAAAGGTCCAGGGAGTTGAATATTCCTCAAGAAGCTCACAGAAGATTTTAAGAGCTTTATATTTATCAAAAGTGATTTTTATATTATATCCCTCAATAATGTCGCCGTCGCAGATAATCAAATCACATTCTGTTTTATCAAGAACACTTTTAAGGGCTTCAAGCGTTTTCTTATCGTTCTTGCAGGTTCCGTTGATAAAATGTGTGTCGTTAATTTTCAAAACCTTGAAGCTGTCCGACTCTGCGGTAAGCGTAACGCTTGTTTGGTTATATATCTCCGTATAGTCGTTTTCGGCAGTATTTTCCTGCTTTGCACATCCGAAGGTAAACACGGAAAGCGCAAGCACAACTGCAAGTGCAATTAATTTCTTTATTCTTTTCATACTCTTCCTCCCTATTTTTAATTAATAAATTTAGTTTCTCAAATTATACCATACAATAATTCTGCTTTCAACCTGCTATTACTCTTGAAATTCAGTTGACGATAATATATAATACTTTCATATAACTAATAAATAACCAATTTTTTTTGGGAGGACAAATATGGAAAAAATTCTTGTTCTTGATTTCGGCGGTCAGTATAACCAGCTTATCGCACGCCGTGTGCGAGACGACAGCGTTTATGCTGAAATTCTGCCCTACACCACTCCTATTGAAACCATCCGAGAGAACGGATACAAGGGTATAATCTTTACGGGAGGTCCTAATTCCGTTTACGATATGAGCTCGCCTCATTATACCAAAGATATTCTTGATTTAGGCGTTCCCGTTTTGGGAATATGCTACGGCTGTCAGCTTATTTCGTGGATGGCGGGCGGAAGGGTTGAAACCGCCCCCGTGAGCGAATACGGTAAAATTGAATTTACGGCTGAAAAGTCTTTGCTTTTCGTTGATGTTCCCGAAAAATCAACTGTTTGGATGAGCCACACAGACTATATTTCAGAGCCTCCGCAGGGCTTTAAGGTTATCGGCAAAACAGACAACTGCCCCTGCGCTGCTATGGAAAACGCAGAGAAAAGGATTTATGCAGTTCAGTTTCATCCCGAGGTTACGCACAGTGAATATGGCTTTAAAATGCTTCATAATTTTCTTTATGAGGTTTGCGGCTGCTCGGGCGATTGGGTTATGGATAGCTTTATTGAAGACACAGTGCAGAAGCTCAGAGAGCAGATAGGCGATAAAAATGTTATTCTCGGCCTTTCGGGCGGTGTTGATTCCTCCGTTGCGGCAGGTCTGCTTTCAAGAGCAGTCGGCAAGCAGCTCACATGCGTTTTTGTTGACCAGGGCCTTATGCGTAAGGACGAGGGCGATTATGTTGAACAAACATTTACAAGCCTTTTTGATATGAATTTTGTCAGAGTAAACTGTGCAGATCAGTTCCTTGATAAATTAAAGGGCGTAACCGACCCCGAGCAGAAGAGAAAAATTATAGGCACTGAATTTTTCAATGTTTTCTGGAATGAAATCAGAAAGCAAAAGGACAAGGGCTTTTTCGCTCAGGGAACAATTTATCCCGACTGCATCGAGAGCGGCAAGGGCGACGCAGATGTTATTAAAACGCACCACAACCGTGTTAAAATTCCGGAGGATGTTCAGTTTGCAGGTGTGCTTGAACCGCTTTGCGATTTGTTTAAGGACGAGGTTCGAAGGGTTGGTGAGAAGCTCGGAATACCAAAGGAGCTTGTTTGGCGTCAGCCGTTCCCCGGTCCCGGTCTCGGCGTTCGTGTTATCGGCGAGCTAACAAAGGATAAGATAAAGGTGCTTCAAGAGGCAGACTGGGTTCTGCGTGATGAAATGGCTAAAAACGGCTATGAGAAAAACCTTGCGCAGTTCTTCTGTGTGCTTCCGGATGTTAAAACCGTAGGCGTTATGGGCGACCACAGAACATACGACCATCTAATTGCGATTAGAGCCGTTACAACCGATGATTTTATGACGGCGGATTGGGCAAAAATCCCATACGATATTCTTGCAAAGGTGTCTAACCGCATCACAAATGAGGTAAAGCATGTCAACCGCGTTGTGTATGACATAACCTCCAAGCCCCCCGGCACCGTCGAGTGGGAATAATTAATTCTTAAATATTTAACTCCCGAAACCCTGCAATAAAGCGGGTTTCGGGAGTTTTCTTTTTTCTCTTGATAACAATTTGATAACAGGAAATTGAAGTCAATTACTGCTAGATACCGATGGCTTACGAGTGGCGCCACTTAACACTCGGATCTTCTCCCGCAGTGCTTGGCCAGTTCAATTTCCATTCCATATATTCGGACTTGCTGATAATTCCTTCGGCAAGTTCTTTTTTTCGTAATGCCCATTCTTCAAAGAATTCATCAAGCAAAAAATAATTAAATTGAACGGCTTTATGTGTTTCATCAGGATACTCTTCGTCAGGAACATCGTGAATAGTAATTCTGTAATGCTCGTCAAGGTCAAAGAGTGTAAACATTACATCCTCTGCCGCATAGTTGTAAGGCTCATAAAGTGAACGGAAATTAACCTCTAATGCGTCAGCGATTTTGACAAGTAACTCTTCTTTCGGCTTTCTTGTATTTGATTCATATTGAGCAATACGAATATCCGCCGTCTTTTCATCAAAGCCCACAAGCTTACCAAGTTCTTTTTGAGTTAAGCCACGGAATTGACGAACTCTTTTTATTCTATCTCCAACAGCCATAATTGCTCTCCTTTCACAATCTGTTAAGCACATCATAGCATATTTGTTTAGGACAGTCAAGAAAGGATAAACAAAAAAGTTAAATAATTTGTAAAAAAGAGTTGACATAAACAAAAATGTTTAGTATAATACTGATTAAACAAATATGCTTAATATAGAGAAAAGAGAGGTGATTTTATGAAAAACCGATTTATGAGAGTAAACGAAGTAGCTGAAGCATTAGAGGTATCCGTTCCCTATGCGTACAAAATTATACGCAAGCTGAACGAGGAGCTTGAAAGCGAGGGTTATCTGACTGTTAAAGGCAGAGTTAACAGAGATTACTTTTATGAACGAATTTACAGCAAGGGAGGTGAAAAATAGTGCCTGTATTCAGGAATGAATCAAACGGAACTTGGTATGTCATGGCAAGATATGTTGATTGGCAGGGCAACCACAAACAAAAATGCAAGCGTGGCTTTAAAACAAAGCGTGAAGCATTAGAGTGGGAGCGAGTGTTCCACCTGCAGCAGAGCGCAGATATGGATATGAGTTTTGAAAGTTTCGTTGATATATACAAGAACGATATACGCTCACGAATCAAGGAAACTACTTGGCTGACAAAGGTTAATATCATTGACAAGAAGATACTTCCGTATTTCGGCAAAAGAAAAATCAGCGAGATACAGACAAAAGAGGTTATCGCTTGGCAAAATGATTTGCTTCAGCAGAAGGACAAAACCGGAAAGTCATATTCTGAGTGCTATCTCAAAACAATTCATAACCAGCTTAGCGCAATCTTCAATCACGCAGTTAGATTCTATGCTCTCCGTACAAATCCCGCTGCGAAAGCGGGTAATATGGGAAACGAAAAAAGAAAGGAAATGCTTTTCTGGACAAAGGAAGATTACCTGAAATTTGCGGATGTGATGATGGATAAGCCCGTATCATATTACGCATTTGAGATGCTCTACTGGTCTGGGATGCGTTTGGGTGAGCTGCTTGCATTAACACCGAGTGATTTTGATTTTCAAAACAGCACGGTAACCATTAACAAATCCTATCAGCGTTTACACGGCGAGGATGTGATTACCACGCCGAAAACAAAAAAGAGCAATCGAACAATTAAGATGTCGGAATTCCTTGCGGAAGAAATACAGGAATATATCAAAATGCAATATGAGATTGAACCGACGGACAGACTGTTCCCGATTTCCAAAAGCTATCTCCACAGAGAAATGGAAAGAGGTTGCAAGGAAACAGGGTTGCAAAAAATCCGCATTCACGATTTACGTCATTCTCATGTTTCACTTTTGATTGAACTCGGTTTCTCAGCAGTAGCGATTGCAGACAGACTAGGTCACGAAAGCATAGAGATAACTTACCGCTATGCACACCTGTTCCCGTCAAAGCAAAATGAAATGGCAAGCAAATTAAACCTTGAAAGGAGAGCTTAATATGTCAGCGAAGAATTTAGACAAACACAACCGTTGGAGAAACAAGACAGTAGCGTTTCGTGTGTCTCCCGAAGAAGCAAATACCCTTGACGAATTCGTTAAGCTCTCGGGATTAACAAAGCAGGATTATTTGATTGACAGAGCACTGCAGCGTGATGTTAAAGTGCAGGGTAATCCGAGAGTGTATAAGGCGCTGAGAAATGAGTTGATGAGCCTCTGCGATGAGCTGAAAAGAGTGGAGACTGTCAGTCAGGTTAACGATGATTTCTTAAGCGTGATGAATATGGCGCTGACGATACTGTCTTGTATGAATGAGGTGTCTTAATGAGTTCGAGATGTCTTTGCCTCGCAGAGCGCAATGCACTTTTGATGCGAAGTGTCAAAAGTGCCATTGCGTTACTCTTGGCAAGAGTAACAGAACCGAGGAAGCCCGAGTTTTACGAAGACAGATTTAAACTATGAAAGACAGGTGAAAAATATGTATTTATCAAGCATCAGCATTGAGCTCGGCAAGGGCGTTTTGAAGCATAACAACCGAAATTTCATTGCCGAAAATGTTGATAAAGACAGGACAAAAAACAATGTGGAATACAAAAAGATTCCTCTCGAAGAAGCCTATCATACCCTCTTTGACAGAGCGTTACAGAGGTATAATGACAAGCAAAAACGAGCCGATAGGAAGATTGATAATTACCTTGAACACATTCAAAAAGGTAAACAGGAAAAGCCCTTTTACGAGATAATCGTGCAGGTTGGTAACCGTGATGATATGGGTGTAGGCTCCCCAAACGAAAGACTCGCAAAGCGGATTTTGGAGGACTATTTACGACGGTTTGAGGAACGAAATCCAAACCTGTTCGTCTTTAATGCAGTACTTCATATGGACGAAGCAACACCCCATTTGCACATTGATTTCATCCCTTACACTACCCGAAGCACCCGTGGTTTAGATACCCGTGTATCTATGAAAAAGGCGCTAGAGGAGCAAGGCTTTGTTGGTTCCGGCAGGAGCGATACGGAAACAATGGCGTGGCTGCAATCCGAAAAAGAAGCCCTTGCTTATATAATGAAAAATCACGGTATTGAATGGGAAAATCAGGGTAACAACCATGAACACCTCTCCGTTTTGGAGTACAAAAGGGAGCAACGCAGCAAGGAGGTTGCGGAGCTTGAAGATGAGGTGGACGCACTAAAAACAAAGGCTGAAAACCTTACAAAAGCGATTGATACGGTAACCGAAATATCCAACGATGAGGAGTTTGAAAAGGAGTTCACGCTCCCCGAACCGCAGCGTTTGGAGTCGGCAAAGAGTTACAAAGGTCGCATAGCGGATATCTTCAACAAGCTCAAAGCCTTCGTGAAAAAAGTATTTGTTGAGCTGATGGAATCAAGAAGTCTAAATGCAAAATTGTATAATGAAAATACAAGGTTAGGCTTTGACAACATTGACTTGCAAGAAATCAACCGAAATTATCAAAAGGAAAATCACAAGCTGCATAAGCAGTTGTCAGATTACCGCTTGCTACGAAAAATACTCGGAAGTAAGCAGGTTGACCTACTGCTTGAAACAGCAAAACATCCAAAACAAAATGAAAGGAATTATGAAAATGACGGAGTTTATCTCAGATAAGAATAACGGACTTGATTACACACTGGTTGGGGAGGTTTACCTCCCTAACCTCATCTCCACCGAAACGAATTATGAAATCGGAATGTGGGGACAGCGACACCTTGATTATATCAAGAATCACCATAAAGTGTTCTATACCTCGTTGCTTACCAATTGCAAACTGAACTCATACTTGCACGAGATTGATATCAGAGCAACCGAAATGTATGACCGCATTGTCAAGCAACTCAAAGAGCAGCAAGGTATCACCGAACAACTCAAAGCAGACGATATGATGGCTTGGGTACAGGCAATGAACAACATCACAAATCAAGTGAGAGAGATTGTCAATTCCGAGATGATTTATACCGTATAACAAAACATCGCAGGGAGCGCATAACTCCCTGCGATTATTTTTTACTTTCAAATAGTCTAATCAATTGTTCAACAAGTGCAAGTTCATCGGATGACAGATTCGAAACATCAATGGAATGAGTATGTTCAATACCGAGGAGATAATCAGTTGTAACATGAAATATTCTTGATAACTTAATTAGTACTTCGGGCGACGGGGAGCGCTCTTGTAATTCGTAATATGAAACAACTGATTTTGTAACGCCAATTTTATCAGCAAGCTCTTTCTGCGTCATTTTATGTTTTAACCGCAATTCTTTAAGATTGTTACCAAAATCAACCATATTGCTACCTCCGTTTCAAATATAGTTTACTTGATAATTGTATCAATAAGGTTGATTTTAAGTATTAAAATAGTTGACAAAGCACTACAAATGTATTACAATAAGGTCGATGAATTACGTCTTGAAGAAGGTGAAAAAGTGGCGGACAAGAAATTCAAAATAACTGTGAAGAAGTATAAAGGAGATACATCGGTTATTTCTTTGAGGTTGCCGGTAGAACTTGTTGCAACACTTGATGAGATCGCAAAAGTAACGGGCAGAACTAGAAACGATATAATGCAAAGGTGTTTAGAGTTTTCAATAGACAATTTAGAAATAGAGGAGAAATCATAATGACAGACATTAATAGAGAAGAAATATATCAGCTTGCAGTTGAAATGATGAATGATGGCAACAACACAGAAAACGTCTTATTAAAAACAGCTGAAGCTTTTGAAACACTCGGAGATTATAAGGACTCAAAAGAATTAGCATTAAAATGCATTGAAAAGGCTGATGAAGCAGCGAAGAATAGTGTTTATAAAGCTGGTTTAGAAAAAATGCAAGGCAATGATATTTCGGATTATGAAGAAGCTATTGAATTATTTTCTAAAATATCCGAATGGAACGATGCGACCGATAAAATTGCTGAATGTAAAAGGAAAATAGAGGAGATAAAAGACAAGGCGGAAAAGGAGCGAATTGAAAAAGAACGCATAGCTAAGCGAAATAAGAAAATTGCGATTATTACAACCCCTATTGTTTGTGCTATTATCGCTTTTATTATCGTTTTGAATACTGTTATTATTCCAAACGGCAAATACAACGATGCTATTGCTTTGATGGATGCCGGAAATATTGTTGATGCGTATGAAGCTTTAGTAGCGTTAGACGGATATAAGGACAGTGCAGACAAAGCCAACTCTATTTATGATAAGTACAAGCTTGAAAAAGTTAAAACTGCCAAAGTGGGAGACTATGTGTCTTTCGGCACATACGAACAGGATAACAACACTTCAAACGGCAAAGAAGATGTTGAATGGCTTGTTCTTGAGATAAAAGACGGAAAGGCACTTGTAATCAGCAAATACGCTCTTGATTGTAAACAGTACAATACAAACGATACGGATGTCACCTGGGAGACCTGTACACTTCGCAGGTGGCTGAACAATGATTTTATCAATGCGGCATTTTCTGCTGACGAAAAGGCTATGATCCCTACCGTTACGGTGAGTGCAGATAAGAATCCCAAATACAGCACTAATCCCGGCAAAGCAACACAGGATCAAGTGTTCTTGCTCAGCATCACGGAAGCGAATAAATATTTCAGCTCCAATAGTGAAAGACAGTGTAAGTCCACGGATTATGCAGATGCAAATGGAGCGTATGTCGATAGCAACAGTGGCAACTGCGACTGGTGGTGGCTGCGGTCGCCCGGCGAGTATCAGGATGATGCCGCCACTGTCTTAAGTGACGGCTTTGTCCAATGGATCGGCGGCCATGTCGACGACGATAATAAAGCCGTTCGCCCCGCTTTGTGGATAAACATCAGCGAATAGGAGTGTGAATATGGGACTATATGATAGAATAGAGAGTTAGTCAAATAATCATATAGAAATTGATTTAGATAACAAAAACTTCAAGCTGGATAAATCATCAAGATCAATTCATCTTGGTATAAAGAGGCTGAAAAAAGAAACTTTAACTTATTTTTGCCAAATACGGAGGATAAATAAATGAAAATTATTGATGTAATTAAGTATGAGGGTAACAACAGTACTTTTATTTGGAAGCACCCGTGCGAAGATTTTAATACAATGACTCAATTAATTGTTCATGAGTCGCAGGAAGCGTTATTCTTTATGAACGGACAAGCACTGGATTTGTTTGGACCGGGAAGATATACGCTTGAAACACAAAACATTCCACTAATCGGTAAAGCGATTACAATCCCGACAGATGGTCAAACACCTTTTCATTGCGAAGTTTATTTCATAAATAAAACCGAGCAAATGGCGATTCGCTGGGGTACAGACAGTAAGGTTCAGTTTATGGAACCTACATATAATTTCCCCATTTCAATCGGTGCAAGCGGCGAAATGAGCCTTCGTGCTGAGGATTCAAGGAAGTTGCTTGTTAAACTTGTTGGAACTGAAAGCAATCTCGATCAAGCCAATCTCGCTCGCTATTTTCGTGCATTTCTTATGACGAAGGTAAAGTCCTATATTGCACAGGTTATTCGTGAGCAAAAAATAAACATCTTTGAAATAGACGAAAAACTTAATGATATTTCTGTAGCGCTTCATAAGATGTTGCAACCGGATTTTCTTGAATACGGCGTTTCACTTGAACGATTTTTCTTAACTGTTATTGTTAAGCCTGACGGAGATGAATCTTATGAGCGTTTTAAGTCGTTACATTTTCGTCAATACGCAGATGTTGCCGAGGCTAAAATTCGTCAGCAAACAGAAGTGATTGGTGCAGAAACCGAAGCGCAGAAAACAGTCATTGAATCACAAGCAATGGCAACAAAGAGACAACAGGAAGGTTATACCTATCAGCAGGAGCGTGGTTTTGACGTTGCACAGGATGTTGCAAAGAACGAAGCTGTTGGACAGTTTACAAATATGGGTGTTGGCTTTGGTACTATGGCAGGTGTAGGTGGTGCTGTTGGAGGTGTTGTTGGAGGCGCAATCAACAATGCTTTTGATAGTATGAATCAGCCATCACAATCTCAACCTCAAGATGATATAGTAGCCTTTCAATCAAAACTTCAAAAATTGAAGATGATGAAAGAATCAGGGATGCTTACGGATGAGGAATATGCAACGATGAAGCAACAACTTCTTTCAAGCATTATGTAAAGGAGTGTAGTATGAAAAAATATTTTAAGTACTATTTTATTTGTTGGTTGGCTGCGATAGTTGCATTTAATGCAATTACTTTTGTGGTTACAAATTCAAATGTTGATTTCGCCGATTTAACTTCGTCATTTTGGATTGGTTATAGTTTTATTATGCTGGCATTCGTTGGTAATTTATTAGTAAGCAATATATTTTTTAGAAAAGATACAAAAGATAAGGTTTTCTTAAATTTATCCATCGTTCAAATATCTTATTCAGCATTAATAATATCTTTGATTGCAGGTACTATTTCTATGACTGTATTTTCAATTCCTTATTGGATAGGTATAGTTGCTGATGTATTAATTCTTGCTATTTATTGTATTGCAGTTACTAACGCAGTTGCATCTGCAAAAATTGTAGAAAGCAGAGGTCAAGAGATAAAGGATGAAACCTTGTTTATTAAAGCATTAATAGTAGATGCTGAAAATCTAAAGGCAAGCGTTGTAAATGAAGATATTAAAAAGTTAACAAACAAGATTTATGAGGCGATTAGATATTCTGATCCTATATCTGATTATGCTTTGTTAACTATTAATGAAGAAATCAAAAATGAATTCGAAGCTTTTAAAAATGCAGTTAAAGACAATGATGTTGAACTCGCAAATGGAATTGCCAATAACTTGTTGGCATTGATTGATAAAAGAAATAAACAATGTTTGAATTTAAAATAAAGGAGAAAAAGTATGAAACAATTAACTTGTGAAATGTGTGGGAGCACAGATTTATTAAAGCAAGATGGCGTTTTTGTTTGTCAATCCTGCGGTTGTAAGTATTCGGTTGAAGAAGCAAGAAAGATGATGATTGAAGGAACAGTTGATGTTTCTGGGAGTACTGTTTTTATTGATAACACAAAACAGATTGAAAATGATTTAAAAAGAGCTAAGCAGTATGAGGATGAGGGCAATAGTCGTTCAGCAATGGAATACTATAATAAAGTATTAGATGCTGATGTAGATAACGTAGAAGCTGCTGATGGGGTATCGAGAATTAGAAACAAGAATAAATACTCTGAATACTATATTGTTGAACCTAAAATATCAACAGAGGAAAGCGTAAAAAGGTTTTTAAGAGGTCTTTCTGATGCAGAAAATATTGTTTGTGACATATATGGAAGCATAAAAATCAAAAGCATAAAAGAAAAGTTCTGCGATTTTTCGTTCTTGAAAGCGTCTGGATATGTTAGTTGGACAGCAACAAGATGCGATGAGTATACTGAAAACGAAACTGTATATAAAACCGAATATCGCAACGGTCGACAGGTACAGGTACCAGAAACTAAAAAAGTAACAAGAGTAAATCGTACACCTGTCAATGGAAGTGCTGACTGGAGTTGTCAACAATTATTTTTTGCTCCCAATGCAATTGTGAACGCCCTCGGAGGCAAAAGCAACAGTTTTGCAAAAGAATTGAATGAAAAACTCATTAATCTTCAGGATGATAATTATGAGAAATATAATCCTGTTGGATTAGATTCGACTAAACTTACAGAAGAAGAAGGAATAACAAAATATGATGGTATTGAGGTAGAAATATCCACAGACATCTCTAAAGAAAGAAATATCACTAGTGAATTAATCAATACAGAGATGAATAAATGCTGCGAGGGTGCTCTAAGCAGAAGTTTGCATACTTATTACGAAAACATTAATTCATCGACACATACATCTTCAAAAACAATAGCAAGAATTCTGATCCCTGTTCAAATTATCACATATGAGTATAAAGGCAAGGAATATATCGCCATATCTGATATGGTTTCAAATAATAGATATATGCAAACTATTCCTACCGATAAAGAACTATATAATTCTCAGAAAGATATTAGTGAAACAAGTAGCAAACTAACAAAAAGGAAACACAAAGACACACCGAAAATTCTATTTGGAGTAGCAGCTTTAATGCCAATTATTGGAGCTGTCATTTGCTTTATTGATGGCGGCGACTTTGAACCATATCCATATGCTACGTTTCCGCTTATGGGCATAGTGATACTAATAGGCTTTATATTCCTAATGGTTGATTTATCAGATAAGAAAGCAATTCAAAAAGAGATAGCCGATAAATCTTCTGCGCATAAAAATCTTCTTGAACCCAAAACCAATCTGCTTCAGTCAAGCAAAAATCGCTTTTTTGCAACATATACAAACATTGCATCTATTGAAACAGCGACAACTTCGTCAAAGGTAAATGATAGTTCTGTGAACAATATAGAAGTGCTAACTACTATTGCAGTTTCAAAAACAGCTAAAACTAATAATTCTCACAGCGAATTAAGTGACAAGGATTTGGATGAAATTAAAAAACTTGCTTCCCAAAACAAACTTGAAGCAATAAAAAAGTATATAGAGTTATATGGAGTGAGTTTAGCAGAAGCAAAGGTGGCAGTTGAAAAAATAGCCGAAAATGTGGGAACAGATAATGAATACTTATCCGTTGACATTTCAGATGATTTGGATAGTGAAAAAGAAGCCTCATTGAGCGAAATTAAAAAAAATAGCTGCTCAAAATAAAATTGAAGCTATAAAAAAATATCGAGAAATATTTAATGCCGATCTTAAAGAAGCAAAAGAAGCGGTTGATAAAATGATTAACCAATAATCAGGAGAATAATTATGGAATCACATAAGCCAAAAATAATTGCTCTTTGGGGCAAAGGATCAAGAGGTAAAACCCACACCTTAAACTTAGTTGCCACTTTGTTAAAATTTAATCGTGATGCAGCTATTATTAAGGGGGAGATACCTGCTAATTTAAGTAATGACAGCATATACATAGTAGAATATCATAATAAGAAAATCGGTATTGTAACTTACGGTGATGACGGTAAGACGCTTTCAAAAGCTTTTTGCGATATTGAAAACGATTGTGATTTGTATATCTGCGCAACAAGGACAAAAGACAGCTCTGTTGAATTTGCTAGAAAAGAATTTTATAACATTTTATGGATAGAAAAATGGAGCATTACAACAGAACATTGCGAGTTAAATAATATTGATAACCTCCAACAAAAAACAAATGAACTTCAAGCAATGGGTATAATTGATATTATTGATGAAATATTATGATTAAAATAAAGCAGTCTTTGCAGATTGCTTTATTTTTTATCATTTCAAAAATACAAATAAAAAGAAATATGTGCAGAATATGACCGTTACAGTAGGATGTGAAGGGGATGGGATTTCGCTTGGAAATACTGCGAATACGCAATATTATGAAAAACTTGGTGCGGGAAAAACACTGGAAGTTCCGGTAGAGATCCAGACAGATAAAAAGACAGAAGCAGGAAGATATAAACTGACGTTGGAACTGTCGTATGATAATCCGGACGCAGTAACACTTACCGCAACCGGGCAAATAGAAATAACGATTAAACAAAAAAGTGAACTTACGATGGAGATTGGTCAGATTCCGGAAGAAGTCAATGCAGGAGACCGTTTGCAGATACCGGTACAGCTGGTGAATGTTGGAAGAGGAATGGTTTATAATGCGAGATGCACAGTGGATGTTCCCGGGCTACAGACAGATAAGAGTCTCTTCCTTGGAAACATTGAGGGAGGAACCGCTGTTTCGGGTGAATTGGACGCTTTCGCAGGTGTGGTAAACGCAGAGGAAGAGACAACAGAAAAAAGATACGGACGAACAGATGGAAGAATTCTTCTGACTTATGAGGACGAGGATGGCAACAGCTATGAAGAAACCAGTGATATTGTACTGACGATCCAGCCCTTAAAGATAGAAGAGAAAAATACAGATAAAAATGAAAAAGAAAGCAATAAGATCGGTCGTCAGTTTCTTATCGGAGTAACCGCAGTTGTCGGTCTAGGTATTGTCGGAGTAGTTCTTCCAGGCTGGATTCGCAGAAGAAAACAGGGACAGTTTTATGAATAGAAAAGAAATATTCTGGTATACGGGAAAAATCATATGGCGAAAAGATGCAATCGTAATCTGTCTGTTCTGGAGTAGCGTATTTTTTTGCCTGAATGCTCTGGTTGTTTGCGGAAAAATCATGGATGAACAGAAAAAGACCGCTGTAGGAATTCGGTGCGAGATTTCACAGGAATATCAGGATCAGCTGGGGATTTTGCGAAATATGGAAGGAGTACAGGCGGTAACTGTGTGGGAAGAGAGTACACAGCGGCTTGAATGGAATGGATATGAAGCGGAAATCACTCTGACAGGAACGGATCAGGAATATTTGCAAACACATTTTCCGAAGGCGTACAGTCAGGGAAAACATTCTTCCATGGCATGGGCAGTCGTAGATGAGAGTATAATAAAACAGCTGAAAGATGCAGAAAAACATGGGATTCAGGGATATGTGCCAGAAGATTTATTGTATCAGATTGTGGAAATCAATGGGGAAA
>UQSH01000025.1 GCA_900543795.1 uncultured Oscillospiraceae bacterium
AAGGAACTAAAAAAAGAAACAACAACTAGTATTTCTAGCTGTTGTTTTTTAATAGTTATTTTGTAAGGCCATCCCCCTAAAGTTGACCCCCAAAGTAGCCCCCTAAAGTTGTGACCCCTAAATTATTTGAATAGCCTTTTGTCCAGATATTTTTTTACTTTATTTTTATTAATATATATGATATTATAATAATGGTGATTTATATTGACCTTAAAAAAGAACGATGAAATAATCCTGAAAATAGAGTCTGTGTCCTCCGAGGGAAGCGGAGTCGGAAGATATAACGGCTTTGCGGTTTTTGTTCGTAATTCCGTTGCGGGAGACACGGTTTTAGCTCATATAATCAAAGCTTCAGGGAATTATGCCGTTGCCGTAATAAAAGAGATAATAGAGTCTTCGGCAAACAGAATAGAATCCGATTGTCCTGTTTCCGATAAATGCGGCGGCTGCTCGTTAAGGTATATGACCTATGAGCAGGAGCTCCTGTTTAAGAAAAGCTTTGTTGAAGAAAATATCGCAAGAATAGGTCATATTGAATTTAAAGCAGAGGAAATTATAGGTGCCGACAGTATTGATAATTACAGAAATAAGGCGCAGTATCCTGTCCTTTGCAGCAACGGCTCCTTTTTTGCAGGCTTTTATGCTTATAAAAGCCACCGTATTATTCCCGTTGATTATTGCAGGCTTCAACCAAAGGAGTTTGAAAGGGGAATAAAGGCCTTTGAAAAATGGGCGCTGAAAAATAATATATCCTCATTTGATGAAAAAACAGGCAAGGGAGTCTTGCGCCACATATATTTCCGAAAGGCGTTTGCAACGGGCGAAATAATGGCGTGCGCCGTTGTTAATGCAAATGATATACCCGATAAGGATTATCTTATAAATGAGCTTAAATCGGCTTTTGATAATCTCAAAAGCGTTGTTTTAAATATTAACAGAAAAAACACCAATGTTATTTTAGGCGATGAAACAATAACGCTTTGGGGAAGCGATAAAATAACGGATATTCTTCTCGGCAAGCGCTTTGTTATTTCTCCCGAAAGCTTTTATCAGGTTAACCGCAGTCAGTGCGAAAGGCTATATACGGTTGCCGCTGAATTTGCAAATTTAACCTCGGGCGAAACGCTCCTTGATTTATACTGCGGTGCGGGAACAATCGGCTTAACAATGGCGGATAAGTGTAAAAGGCTTATCGGAATTGAAATTGTTCGCCGGGCAGTTGAGAATGCAAAGGAAAATGCAAAAATCAATTCAATCAAAAATGCAGAGTTTATATGTGCAGATGCCTTTGAGGGCGCAAGAATAATAACCGAAAGGGGAATTAAGCCCGATACGGTTATTCTTGATCCTCCCAGAAAGGGTTGCCAAAGGGAGCTTTTCGATTTAATAGAAAGCCTTAATATCAAAAAAATCGTCTATGTTTCCTGCAACAGCGCAACGCTTGCAAGAGACCTTGAAATATTAGCCTCAAAGGGCTATAAGCTCAAACGCCTCAAAGCAATAGACCTTTTCCCCCGCACTCCGCATATAGAGAGCGTTGCGTTGATTTCAAAAGATTAATCATAATTAACGAAAAAAATCGGAAAGGATAAAAGATATGAGATTAAATAAAGACATTATGCTTGGTAATATAGACGGTAGAGATTTTGCCGTGCCTACGGGAAAGCTTGCTAAAAGCTTTAACGGAATTATAAACAATAACCCAACCGCAAATTTTATTTTTAATCTGCTTAAAACAGAGCAAACGGAGGACAGCATTGTTAAAGCAATGACAGAAAAATACGATGCTCCCGAAGAGGTTATCAGAGCAGATGTTAAAGAGGTTTTGGAAATAATTCGCAATGCAGGTATTCTTGAAGAGTAAATAAAGAAAAAGGTTTTCATTTATGTTAAATATTAAAGACGCTGAAACTGAATATCTTTTAACGCTTATGAGATGTGCTTTAAAGGAAGAACAGGTGCCTGCACCGCCCGAAAGCCTTAATTGGAAAAGGCTTATTCAAATTTCAAAAAAGCAGCAGATTTATTCAATGCTCATTCCCGTTATTGATTTAAAGCTGCTTCCCGAGGAGCAGGCGCAGGAGCTTAACAGCTATTCAAAAAGCGAGCTTGTCAGAATGATTGCAGTTCAAAATATGCTCGCTTCAATTGAAGAAACGCTGGGCGAAAATAAAATTAAATATATGCTTCTCAAGGGCAGCGTTATCCGCAATTACTATCCAAAGCAAAGCATGCGCCAAATGACAGATATTGATATTCTTTATGACCCTGCCGAAAGGGAAAGGCTGATATCCCTTATGAAAGCAAAGGGCTTTTATCTTAAATCGGCAGAAGCAAATTCAGACGATTTCTTCAAAAATCCTTATTATAATTTTGAGTTCCACAGAAATTTGTTTGACGAAAGAGATGATTTTTGCCCAAATTTTGATTTGTGGAAAAGAGCCGTCCAAAGTGAAGACAGCAGCTGTAAATATCTGATAAATAAAGAGGATTGCTTCATTTATTCGCTTTGCCACACATTTGACCATTACTGTGTTTCGGGCTGCGGAATAAGATTTGTTGCCGATATTTATGTTTTGATAAATAAGCTTGATAATCTCGATTTCGATTATATAAACAAAACCGTTGAGGATTTCGGCTTTGCAGATTTTTGTAAAAATGTTATCGGGCTTTCAAAGGTTATATTTGACGGAAAGGCTCCAACCACCGAGGAGCAAAATCTTTTTGATTTTATGATAAGCGGCGGAGTTTACGGCAATAATGATTTTTCAAAGGCAATTGAAGAAAGCGGCTCAAAGTTTAAATATTTAATAAAAAGAATTTTTCCGCCTAAAAGGCAGATGCTTGGAAATTATCCAATGCTTCAAAGGGCTCCGTTTCTTCTTCCGTTTTATTATATTTTCAGGCTGATTCAAAGAGCGTATTACAATTTCGGCTCAATAAAAAAAGAGCTGAAAAGTTTAAAATCATATCATCCGGAGGATTAAATCTTGTCTGTTAATAAAGACCATATAAGAAATTTTTCAATAATTGCACATATAGACCACGGCAAATCAACTCTTGCAGACAGGCTTCTTGAATTAACGCAGTCTGTTGAAAAGCGAGATATGCAGGAGCAGATTTTGGACGATATGGACCTTGAAAGAGAAAGAGGAATAACCATCAAGGCTCACGCCGTTACGCTTAATTACAAAGCAAAAAACGGTGAGGATTATGTTTTTAATCTTATAGACACTCCCGGTCATGTTGACTTTAATTATGAGGTTTCCCGTTCCCTTGCCGCCTGTGAGGGTGCAATACTTATTGTTGACGCTTCGCAGGGCGTTGAGGCGCAAACCCTTGCAAACACATATCTTGCGCTTGACCACGACCTTGATATTCTTCCGGTTATAAACAAAATTGATTTGCCTGCGGCAGAACCGGACAGAGTTGCTGACGAGGTTGAGGATGTTATCGGAATACCATGCCTTGACGCTCCCCGTGTTTCTGCAAAAACGGGCGAAAATGTTGAAGATGTTCTTGAATATATAGTAAACGAGGTCAGGGCTCCGCAGGGAGACGATGATAAGCCTCTTAAAGCGCTTATATTTGATTCCGTTTATGATTCATACAGAGGCGTTATCGTTTATGTTCGTATTATGGACGGAAAAATCAAAGCGGGCGACACAATGCGTATGATGGCAACAGGAGCGGAGTTTACCGTTGTTGAGGTTGGCTATATGCGTGCAACCTCGCTTGAAAAGGCAAAGGAATTAACTGCGGGAGAGGTTGGATATATAACCGCTTCAATTAAAACCGTTCACGATGCCCATGTGGGCGACACGGTAACAACTGCCGAAAATCCTGCCGAGGAGCCCTTGCCCGGCTACCGTAAGGTTAACCCAATGGTTTTCTGCGGAGTTTATCCTGCCGACGGTGCAGATTACGAGGCATTGCGTGATGCTCTTGAAAAGCTTCAGTTAAACGACGCCTCTCTTTCCTATGAGCCTGAAACCTCGGGTGCGCTCGGCTTTGGGTTTAGGTGTGGCTTTCTTGGGCTGCTTCATCTTGAGATTATTCAGGAACGCCTTGAAAGAGAATATAATCTTGACCTTGTAACAACCGTTCCGAGTGTTGTGTATAAAATTCATTTAACAGACGGAACATTGGTAGAAATAGATAATCCCACCAATTATCCCGATCCGGCAAATATTGATTACTGCGAGGAGCCGTTTTGCAATGCAAATATTTATGCTCCAAGTGAATTTGTGGGAGCAATTATGGATATGTGTCAGGAAAGACGGGGCATTTTCAAAACAATGACCTATATCACGCCTGACAGAGTAGATATAAGCTATGAGCTTCCGCTTAATGAAATAATTTACGATTTCTTCGATGTTCTTAAATCAAGAACAAGGGGCTATGCCTCCTTTGATTACGAGATAGCCGAATACCGCCAAAGCAAGCTTGTTAAGGTTGATGTTTTGCTAAACGGAGATGTTATAGACGCTCTTTCGTTTATTATCCATTCAGATAAGGCTTATCCAAGAGCAAGGCGAATTGCCGAAAAGCTTAAGGAGCATATTCCACGCCACCTTTTTGAAATACCGATTCAGGTTGCAATCGGCGGTAAGGTTATCGCAAGAGAAACTGTTAAGGCTCTGCGCAAGGATGTTCTTGCAAAGTGCTATGGCGGAGATGTTACCCGAAAGAAAAAGCTTCTTGAAAAGCAAAAGGAGGGTAAAAAGCGTATGCGTCGCTTCGGCTCCGTAGAGGTTCCGCAGGAGGCGTTTATGGCGGTGCTTAAGCTCTCCTCCGATGATGAATAATAATTAAAAAAACAGGTTTGTGTATGCAGAATTTAGAACGCCTTTCAGATGATATTTATATTGAAGTAACAAAGGAGCACACCTTTGGAACAGATGCGTTGTTGCTCTCTTATTTCGCTAAGCCGAAAATCAAGGATTCGGCTCTTGATATGGGAACAGGCTGCGGAATAATTCCGTTTTTGTGGCTTCGCAAGGCTCCTCCGCATAAGCTTCATTGCCTTGATATTCAGCAAAATGCCTATGAGCAGGTTTGCAGAAGCATTGAAAGGAACAATCTTAAAGAAAAAATAACGCCGCATTGCTGTGATTTGCGTGAAATTCAAAATGAATTTTCGGCAGAGGAATTTACACTTGTAACTATGAATCCTCCGTATAAGCCTATCGGCACAGGATTTGAATCTCTTGACGAAAGTGCAAAAATAGCACGCCATGAAATTTGCTGTTCAATTGAAGATGCGGTTAAGGCGGCGGCGTATCTTCTCAATTACGGCGGAAGATTTTGTATGTGCCACCGTCCCGAAAGACTTGTTGATGCTCTTGATATTATGAGGAAATACAGATTAGAGCCCAAAAGGCTTCGATTTGTTTGCGATAAGTCGGGCGAGGAGCCGTTTTTGTTTCTTGTTGAGGGCAAGAAAAACGCAAAGCCGTTTCTGCGTGTTGAGCCGCTTCTTGTTATAAAAAAGGAAAACGGAAAATTCACTGATGAAATGTTAAAGGTTTACGGCTCTTATGCCGATGGGTACGATAAATGAACGGAAAATTATATGTTGTCGGAACTCCGATAGGCAATCTCGGCGACTTTTCTCCGAGGGCGGTTGAAACGCTTGAAAGCGTTGATTTCATCGCGGCGGAGGACACACGGGTAACCTTGAAAATTTTAAACCGCTTCGGAATAAAAAAGGAAATGGTCAGCTATTATGAGCACAACAAGCGAGAGCGAGGAGAGATTATCTGTTCTCGCATTTTGAACGGAGAAAGCTGCGCAATAGTAACAGATGCGGGTATGCCCGCAATTTCCGATCCCGGCGAGGATTTGGTTAAGCTCTGCTATGAGCTTGGAATAGAGGTTGCTTCCGTTCCGGGACCGACTGCCTTTGCAACTGCGCTTGCAATTTCAGGAATGGAAACCGGAAGATTTACCTTTGAGGGCTTTTTGAGTGTTTCAAAAAAATCACGCTTTGAGCATCTTGAAGAAATTAAGGATGAAAAGCGAACAATCATTTTTTATGAAGCACCGCACAAGCTTGCAAATACGCTCTCGGATTTATATAAAACCCTTGGCAACAGAAAAATTGCAATTGTGCGTGAGCTGACTAAAATTCACGAAGAGGTTATAAAAACAGATTTGAAGCAGGCGAGCGAGCTTTATTCAAACGGCTCTGTTAAAGGCGAGATAGTCCTCATCATTGAGGGCAAAAAGGAGGAGCCCGATGAAATAACTCTTGAAGACGCTGTTTTAGAAGCAAGAGCTCTTATTGAAAACGGAATGAGCGTCAACAGAGCCGCAAAGGAAATCGCTTCAAAAACACCGTTTAAAAAAGCGGATATATATAAAGAATTGATATGAATTGCAGCATCTGTCCGAGAAAATGCAACGCACAAAGAGAAATCACGCAGGGCTTTTGCCGGGCACCCGAGGGCTTTAAGCTTGCAAGAGCGGCACTTCACTTTTGGGAGGAGCCGTGCATAAGCGGAAAAGGCGGAAGCGGTGCGGTGTTTTTCAGCGGTTGCAATCTTAAATGTGTATATTGCCAAAATTATGAAATCAGCATAGGGGATAAGGGCACGCAGATAAGTGATGAAGGGCTTATTGAAATCTTCGAAAGGCTTATTGATGAGGGTGCCGATAACATTAATCTTGTTAATCCAACACATTATGCAATGCGTCTTTCAGAGGTTTTGTCAAAATGGAAATGCCCCGTTCCCGTCATTTATAATTCAAGCGGCTATGAAAGTGTGGAAACGCTTAAGCTTCTTAACGGTATTGTTGATATTTATTTGCCTGATTTTAAGTACATAAGAAGTGAAAAGGCGCAAAGATACAGCAGAGCAATGGATTATCCCAATGTTGTTAAAGCCGCTCTTAAAGAAATGAGGCGTCAACAGCCCGAGGACATATTTGAAAACGGAATGATGAAAAAGGGAATGATTATCCGCCATTTAATTCTTCCGCAAAACACTAATTCCTCGCTTGAAATTATAGATTATATAAAAGAGCATTTTGAAAACACCTATTTAAGCCTTATGGCTCAGTATGTTCCGTGCGGAAGGCTTGAGCAATTTCCCGAGCTTCAAAGAAAAATAACAAAAAGGGAATATGAAAAGGTTGTTAATTATGCCTGCCAAAAGGGGCTTCAAAGGGTGTTTGTTCAGGAGCTCGGCTCTGCCGATAAAATGTATATCCCTCCGTTTGACCTTAACGGAGTTATATAAAAAAAATAAGTGTAAAAAAAGGAGAATATCTATGAAAAAGTTTTTAGCAGAATTTAAGGAGTTTATCTCAAAGGGCAATGTGCTCGACCTTGCAGTCGGCGTTATCATCGGCGGTGCGTTTTCATCAATTGTTACCGCGCTTACCGATAACATTATCAAGCCGCTCATCAATTGCATAGGCGGAGCCGATATCCAAGGCAAAATTCATCTTGTTGGCGATAATTACATAGATTACGGCGCATTCATTTCCGCTATAATCAATTTTGTAATTATGGCGTTCATCATCTTCCTTATCGTTAAAGCAGTTAACAAGATGATGTCAATCGGCAAAAAGGCAGAGGAGGAGGCACCTGCCGCTCCAACAACAAAGATTTGCCCGTTTTGCAAAAGCGAAATTGATATTGATGCGGTTAAATGTCCGCATTGCACCTCCGATATTCCCGCCGAGGAATAACGGATATTTAAGAGAGGGTGAAAATTTATGAAAAAACAGGAGTTCGGCTTTAATTCCGCAACGGGCGTTTGCAGAATTTACGGATGTGAATATCTCCCGGATAGCAACGAGGTTAAAGCCGTTGTTGTCATTCATCACGGTATGGCTGAGCATCAGGAAAGATATCTTGATTTTATCAGCTTCCTGACGGAAAACGGCTTTGCCGTTTTTATGCACGATATGGCAAATCACGGCAGGTCTAATCAAAACAAAAAGGAAACGGGCTTTTTCGGTAAGAAAAACGGCTATAAGGCACTTGTTCAGGATTTCAGAACGGTTTTCCTTATGGCAAAGGATAAGTATCCCGATAAAAAAACAGTTGTTATGGGCCATTCAATGGGTTCGTTTATAGTTCGTTGCTTTACCGCTTGGTATAGTGGGTCAGGCTTTAACGGTGCAATTTATATGGGCACCGGCGGTGCAAATCCCATGGCAGGCGCAGGTGATTTTCTTTCGGGTGCAATTTCAAGGCTTTCGGGTCCTCTTCACAAATCAAATCTTATTGATAAAATGACCTTCGGCTCTTATAACAATAGGTTTGAAAAAAGAACGAATTTTGATTGGCTTACAAGAGATACCGATATTGTTGATGAGTACATAGCCGATGAATATTGCGGCTTCCTGTTCAGTGCGCAGGGTATGAACGATCTTATTAAGCTCAATGTTCACGCAAACTGCGAGGAATGGTATAATGCCGTGCCAAAGGACATTCCGATTCTTGTTATCAGCGGAGATATGGATCCCGTTGGTAATTACGGCAGTGATATAAAGAATATTCACGCAAAGCTGAAATCAACAGGCCATTCAAAAGCCGTTTTAAAGCTTTATAAGGATGGCAGGCACGAAATTTTAAATGAAATAAATAGAAAAGAGGTTTATGAGGATATTCTTTCCTTTATTCAAACCGATGTGTTAGGAGATTGATTTTATGTTGTTCAAACCCGATTATGATGAAAACGGAAAAAAGGTTCTTTGCGAAATGAACGGCGTTAATTCCGAAATGATGATGGATATTTATGTAAAAATCCTCAAAAAGGGCGAAACGCTCGAAATTTTCGAAAAGAGCAATGAGTGCGCAGTTCTTCTTTTGAGCGGTAAGGTTAGCTTTGAGGTTGGGGAAAGCATAAAGGAAACCTGCCAAAGAGCCAACCCCTTTGAAAAAAAGCCCTATGCAGTTCATTTTCCGAAGGAGGTTAAGGCTGTTATAACCGCCTTGGAGGGTAGCGAGGTTCTTGTTCAGCAAACCAATAATGATAAAAGCTGGGAGCCTGTTTTCTATAATCCCGAAAACTGTCTTTATCAGGAATTCGGCAAAGGGCAGTGGGGCGGCGCAGGCCACAGAATTGTTTCAACTATGTTTGATTTGGATAACGCTCCTTATTCAAATATGGTTATGGGCGAGGTTTTCAATCAGCCGGGTAAATGGTCGTCGTATCCTCCTCATCATCATCCTCAGCCGGAGGTTTATTATTATCAGTTTGACCGCCCCGAAGGCTTCGGTGCAGGCTTTGAGGGAAGCACTCCCTATAAAACGGAAAACGGCTCATGCCTTTGCATAAGAGGTGGAAATGCTCATCAGCAGGTAACTGCACCGGGCTATCAAATGTATTATGTTTGGCTTATTAGGCATATAGACGGCGATCCGTGGGATAAAACAAGAATTTATGTTCCAGAATATGAGTGGCTTGCAAATGCAGATTGATGTGAAAGAAAAGGGCGTAATTTTAAACGGCGTTGAAGATATACTAACCCTGTCAAACATAAAAAAGCCGTTTCTCTGCTGCGGCAAAAGCTTTGAAAAAACAGAGGCCTTTGCGCTCTTAAAGGGAAATTTTGATTTAACCGTTTGGGATAAAATTAGACCTAATCCAAGATATGAGGATATGCTTTCTGCGGCAGATTTATTTAAAGAAAACGATTGCGATTTTCTTATCGGAGCAGGCGGAGGCTCTCCGCTTGACTCTGCTAAAATGATAAAGCTTCTCATAACAAATCCTTATGAAACGGCTTTGTCGGAGCCTATGGCAGATAACTCAATACCGTTTCTTGCAATACCAACAACCTCGGGCACAGGCTCGGAGGCAACAAAGTATTCAATTTTTTATGTTAACGAAAATGAAAAGCATTCAATCAGCAACGATGCGTTTCTTCCCGATTATGTTATTCTTGATGAGGATTTTTTAAAAACGGTTCCTCTTTATCAAAGAAGATGCACCGCAATGGATGCGCTTTGCCACGCAATTGAAAGCCTGTGGAATGTTAAAAGCACAGAGGAAAGCAGGGAATATGCCGAAAAGGCAATCAAGCTTTTCTGTGAAAGCAAGAACGGATATATCGCAAACGAAAAAAGTGCAAACAGGGGAATGCTGCTCGCTTCCTATTATGCAGGCAAGGCTATTAACATAACCTCAACAACTGCCGCCCACGCAATGTGCTATAACATAACAATAAACTGCAATACGGCTCACGGCCATTCGGTTGCCGTTAATCTGCGTGAAATATGGGATTATATGAACACCCATAACGAAAAGGTTAATGACGCACGCGGAAGGGAATATGTGCTCAAGGTGCTTGATAAAGCAGGCACATTGCTCGGCGGAAAAAATTCACGGGACGGCGCAAGAATTTTTGCACGCCTTGTTGATGAATTTGAGCTTTATACTCCCGTTGCACCAAAGCAAACCGTGCTCGGCTTTGCGAAAAGCGTTAATCCCGATAGGCTTCTGAATAATCCCGTAACGCTCAGCGGTGAAGCGGTTGAGGAAATATATAAAAGGGTTTTTCGGATTAAATGAAGATTTCAAAATTATCAAAGCCTTCCGTTATGATACCGCTTGCGCTTTTTTGTTGCTTTCTGTGGGGCTCTGCGTTTCCCGCAGTAAAAACGGGCTATAATCTCTTTTCGGTAGAGGCAAGCAGCAGCGCATCGCAGATACTTTTCGCAGGTGTTCGATTTATGCTTGCGGGAGCTCTTGTTATCATAATCGGCTCTGCCTTGTCTAAAAAAATGCTTTATCCGAAGAATTTGAAATCGGCAGGCAGATGCTTTGTGCTTTCTCTGTTTCAAACCGTTTTGCAATATACGGCATTTTATATCGGCCTTGCGCACATAAGCGGAGTTAAATCAAGCGTTCTTGTTTCGCTCAATGTTTTTATTTCGTTGATTATTTCGTCTGTTATCTGCAAAATGGAAAGGCTGAACGCACCAAAAGCGGTTGGAAGTCTAATCGGCTTTTCAGGAGTTGTTTTAATAAGCATTAACGGTGTCGGAGCATTTTCAGGCTTCTCGATGAACGCAGAGGGCGCAATTATACTTTCGGCTATTGCGTATTCGGTTTCAAGTGTGTTAATTAAACGCTTTTCGGAAAAAGACGATCCCGTTATGCTTTCCGGCTGGCAGTTTCTCGTCGGCGGAGCGGTGCTGGCAATTGCCGGCGTAGCACTCGGAGGCAAAATTTCTGCTCAGTCGGGAGTTAAGCCATATCTGCTTTTGCTGTATCTTGCGTTTATTTCAGCTGCGGCATATACTCTTTGGGGGCTTTTGTTAAAGCATAATCCCGTGTCAAAGGTTTCGGTCTTGGGATTTATGAATCCCGTTTTCGGCGTTTTGCTTTCTGCCCTCGTTTTGGGAGAGTCGCAGGAGGCGTTCAGCGCAAAAAACCTTGTATCGCTTATTCTCGTTTGTATAGGAATTTATACCGTTAATGCGGATTTCGGTAAATTAAATAAGCATAAAAAAATTAAAAGGGGCTGTTAATCAGTCCCTTTCAGCGTGTAGAAAAAGTCAAATTACAGATTTCTACACGCTGTGAGACTTTGAGAAATGGAGCTGAATTTCGTATTTTGCGAAGGAAGATGTATATTGATACCTCGACTGAGCAAAAGACGGAAAACGCCAAAAGTGGCTTAGATTCAATGTCTAAGCCACTTTTCATATTGTTAGGTCGTTTTTTATTTTTCGGTCGGATAATATCCTCCGAAACAATATTTACAATTATTTTATTGTCGGCGTGGTTCAGCCCACTTTATCGACAGTCTAAAAGGGGCTGTTAATCAGTCCCTTTTTATATCGTTTTTATTATTTAATTTCATAAATTTGATTGAAAACGGCGGTCATTTTTTTGCTAATCTGCTTATCGGTATGCAGTGAGCCGAAATACCAATGATAGTAATCAACGCTTTTCGTCAGGTTTTGAAGATATGTGTTAAGCGGTGTTATTCTTGCCGCCTCCTTCGTGTGAAGCTTCATAAAGTCCTTTGCGATTGCAGGTGCTTCGTAGGTAAGAATATAATTAACCTTATATTCGGCAGTCTTTAAATTATCCTCAGCGTTCTTAATTTCCTCGCCGTTCGGCATTTCGTCCTCCCACCAAGAAATTCCGTCCTCTCTCATATCTCGGTCGTCGCTCTCGCCGCCGCCCATAACGAAAAAGGTTTTGCCGTCTAATGTGAAAATTTCTCCGCGCATAAGATGAAAAATATTGTCTGCAATTTTGTGAGCGTTGCCGCCCTTCCATCTGTAAGGCGTGTAGGAATTAAGAATGTCAAAATTCTCGTGAGCACCGTCAACAAAGCAAATTGTGTATTTTTTGCCTTTAAGTGCTTCAAGGTTTTTTTGCTCCTTGGGATTGCTGCTGTCCCAAAGAAAGCCGAAATCTCCGCAAACTATTAATATATCCTTTTCGCCGAGCCTTTTGAGCTTCGGGTTTTTAAACCAAGATATGTCTCCGTGTGTGTCGCCGGTAATGTAAACCATAATTTTCCCCGCAAAATAATTAAAAATTTATAATTTAACACTTTTCATTCCTATATAAAAATGCTAAAATAATTACAGTAATATAATATATTTTATTTCAAAAGGTGTCAAGTATATGAAAAGGATTGTTTCTCTTCTTTTATCGCTTGTTATTTTAATATCTTCTCTGCTTTGCGCATTTTCGGCAAGCGCAGCAGTTTATCAGCCTGATGTTGAGCTTTATTCCAAGGCGTATATGCTTATAAATCTTGATGATGCAAATTATCCCGTTGTTGCGCAGAAAAATCAGGATGAAAAAATGTATCCCGCTTCTTTAACAAAAATTGTAACCGCTATGGTAACGCTTAATAATGTTGCCGATTTGCAGGAAAGCGTAACCGTTTCAAAGGCAGCATTTGATGTTTTGCTCGGAACGGGTGCGCAGGTTGCAGGTTTAAAGGTTGGGGATACTCTAACCGTTGAGGAGCTCCTTTATTTAACGATGGTACATTCCGCCTGCGATGCCACAGAGGTGCTTGCCGAATATGTTGGCAAAACCCGTGAAAACTTCGTTAAAATGATGAATGATTATGCCGCTTCGCTTGGCTGCACGGGAACTAATTTTGTTAATCCGGACGGCCTGCACGACGAAAATCATTATACAACTGCTTCGGATATGGCTAAAATTTCATTGAATGCGCTTGAAAATTCAACCTTTGTTAAGATTGCAGAAACAGTGCAGTATAAATATAACGGTATGAATTTTTATCACACCAATTTAATGCTCCGCTCGGGCTATGTTTCTTATTATTATAAGTATGCAAAGGGAATTAAAACAGGCTCAACCGAAGAAGCGGGCTATTGTGTTGTAACAACCGCAAGCAAGGACGGCTATAATTATCTTGCAATAGTTCTCGGTGCACCCGTTATTGATTATAACAAAGACGGATATAAGGAAAAATGCTCCTTTATTGACGCCGCAACACTTTTTGATTGGGCGTTTACAAGCCTTAAATATTCAACCGTTGCAGAGAAAAACGAGGTTATCGACGAGGTGCCCGTTAAAAACGGCAAAAATGCAGACAGCGTTAGCCTTGTTGCCAAAAATGATGTAACCACCATTGTTCCGAACGGACTTGATAAATCTAACATAATAGTTGAAACCAAGGAAAAGCCGGAGAGCATTTCCGCTCCCGTTAAGCAGGGGGATTCGGTTTGCACCGCCGATATAATTTACGGCGGTCAGGTTATCGCTCAGGTTGAGCTTGTTGCCTCGCAGGATGTTGAGCTTTCAACCTTTTTAAAGGTAATAAACGCCGTTAAAGGCTTTTTCTCGCTGACTGTTGTTAAAATAATAATTCTTGCTTTGTTCCTTTGCGCAGTTGGATATGTTGCCGCAGTTATAAATTCAAGCAACAGGAAAAGGGCACGGCGCAGAGCTCGTGAGCAGGAGAACAACGAGGATTAAACACAAAAAACGCTTTGGATAAATCAGTCCAAAGCGTTTTTGCTATTTGTTGCCTATTCTATTCCGATAAGCGTTAAAATGTTGTTCTTAACCTTAAATTTTATTTCAAAATTCATAAATTCAAAGCCGTATATTCTGCTTTCGTCGTTTTGATAAGCAGGGCGGGGATCGTCTGCAAGAACCTCTATCAGCGCCTCTCTTTTTTCGCAGGGAAGCTTTTTCAGCAGCTCTTCATCTGCTTCAACATTAAGCCTGTAATCTTTATTTTCCTGTGCAAAGCCTCCCCGTGCGTCGTCAATACTGTCGGAATAGGGGATGTATGGCTTAATATCATATATCGGCGTGCCGTCCATCAAATCAGCCCCGCAAACCGTTAGCTCAAAGCCGTTTTGCGTTTTTGTTATTTCTTTAAGCTCAACGCAGGAAAGTCCAAGCCCGTTCGGTCGAAACGGCGAACGGCTTGCGAAAACGCCCTTTCTTGTGTTTCCTCCAAGGCGAGGAGGCCTAACGGTTGGATGAATTTCCTTTCCCTCGTTTTCGGAAAATCCCCAAATCAGCCAAAGGTGTGAAAACTCCTCAATGCCTCTTATGAAATCCTCGTTTCTGTATTCGGGCTCAAAAATTATTTTTCCTTCAAGGGATTTAACTCTTCCGCTTTGGCGCGGAATACCGAATTTCGTGGGGAAATCCGTTTTTATAAATGCAATTCTTTTTATTTCCATAATCTAACCGTTGTAACCGATTTAGCTTTAAGCGTAATTGTTTTTGAAAGCTTACCCGAATATATTTGCTTAAAATTATGCTTTTGTGTTGTTTCGTATATTTCCGCCTTGTCAAGATCGGTTAGAATTTCAACTGCTTCCTCCTTGCCCTCGTTAACGGCAATTGCAATCTGCGAGCCGTCAGCGCATTTGAATGCAAAAATGTTTATTCCGTTATTGTCTGTTAAAGAGCAGTCAAGCACCGTATCTGCGCTTCTTAAAAATTTTGTAAAATGCAAAAGAGCATAATATCTTTTGCAAATGTAATAGTATGAAAAGCCGTTTGTGGCTGATAAAAGTCCGTCGGAATAATCCTTTGAATCGCCTTTTGAGTCTGCAATCTGGTTAACTGCAACCCATGCCGTCCAGCTTTCTGCACCCATTTCGCATAAATCCCAGCCGATAATTCTTGCCGTGTTCAGTGCACCGTTAATGCTTTTAGTGTCGCTAATGCAGGGAAGCTCGCACCATTCGCTCATATCAAAGCGTATGTCGGGATTTTTTAAAACGGTATCATTATAAAAAATCTTTCTTGCTTCAACATCTCTGTCGGAGTGGTAGGAGTGAACGGCAAAAACACCGAGGTTTCTCATAATAACCTCGTCCTGCTTGAAAAGGTTAAGGTATTCCTGCGTTTTTCCGCCTATTTCTCCGCTTTCGGGGCCGTAAAGCTTAACCGAAAGTCCTCTTTTTTCAATCTCCTCTGCGAAAATTCTGAAAACCTCGCAAACCTCCTCCGGCTCGTAATGGCATCCCTCCTGCCAAACATTTTTGCCGCCCCATTTCCATTGAGGCTCGTTTATGGGGCTTATGTATGAAACCGGTATGCCGTCGTTAATAAAATGCTCTGTTATATCAAGAAAATATTTTGCAAAGGCTTTGTATCTGCTCTTGGGCAGATTGCAGGTGTGGTGCATAAGGCTTCCGCTCGCCTGTCCGCTTGATGTTAAGGCATAATGAGGTGAGTTTGCAAAAAGAATAACCGTGTCTATGCTTCCTCTTTCCAAGCAAAGCTTTAAAAAACGGTAAGCATTGTTATCCCTGCTCCAATCATATCCGCCTGTGCAGTAGCCTTCATCTTCATTTTCGTCATCAATAATACAAAAGGATTCGCATCTTCTCCAAGGATTGGGCACACGGCAGTTTGCATCATCCCAGCCTGCGCCGATGTTATATCTGTATATATTCAGGTTAAGTCCTTTTTCGGTGTAAAGCAAATCGCAAAGCTCCTGCGCCGTTTTTTTTGTTGCAACATTTTGGCTCCACCAGCATGCAGATGCACCGAAGCCCTTTATCCTCTGCCTTTCGTTTGCGTTTTTAAAATCAATTTTTATCATAGTGCTTTCTCCATATAGATGTGTGGGCAATATTCGTCAAGATAAACCTCTCCAACCTCGTGAAAGCCGAGCGATTTATAAAAATCCTTTATTCTGCATTGTGCAGACAGCTCGCATTTCTCTGCGCCGAGCTCCTTCGCCCTTTCGCAAAGCGAGTTCATAATAATGCTTCCGAGATGCTCGCGTCTGTATTCCTTTAAAACGGCAACCCTGCCGATGTGATATGATTTTCCGCCGTTTTCGGTAAACATTCTTGCGGTTGCAACCGCCCTTGAATTGTTAAAAAGTAAAAGATGAATTGCCGTTTTGTCTGTTCCGTCAAATTCCTCTTTAAAGCCCTGCTCTTCAACAAAAACCTTTGTTCTGATTTGCACAGCTTCCTTTGGCAAATAATCGTAATATTCAATTTTGTTCATAAAATCACCATAAAAGATAGTTTAATTGATTTAATTTTATCACAAAATGAATAAATATTCAATAATATACTTGCATTTTGCATAATTAAGTATTATAATTAACAATCATAAAAAATTCAAAAAATAATAAGGAGAATTATTATGAAAAAGCTTACTAAAATAATGGCTCTTGTTCTTGCAGCAGTATTCGTTTTCGCTTGCTTTGCAGGTTGCTCGGCCAAGGAAGAAGCAAAAGAAACATTAACTCTTGCAACAAGTGCGGATTTCCCGCCCTATGAGTCAATCGGAGATGACGGCAGCTATATCGGCATAGACATTGAAATTGCTCAGGCTATCGCTGATAAGCTCGGCAAGGAGCTCGTTGTTGAGAATATGGATTTTGATGCAATCATCAATTCCGTTTCAACAGGAAAGGCCGATATGGGTATGGCAGGTCTTACCGTAACTGATGAGCGTCTTCAAAGCGTTGATTTCTCAACCTCTTATGCAACAGGCGTTCAGGCAATCATTGTTGCAGAGAATTCGCCAATCACTTCTGTTGACGACCTTTATGCAGAGGGTGCGGCTTATAAGGTTGGCGTTCAGATTTCAACAACTGCCGATATTTATTTTTCAGGCGATATTGAAGACGGCTTAACAACCTGCACTGTTGAGCAGTATCAAACAGGCGCAGAGGCAGTAACCTCTCTTGCAACAGGAAAGATTGACGCTGTTATCATTGATAATGAGCCTGCTAAATCATTCGTTGCGGCTAATGAAGGCCTTAAAATCCTTGACACTAAATATACAGAAGAGGATTATGCAATTGCATTTGCAAAGGGAAGCGAGCTTACCGAAGAGGTAAATAACGCTCTTAAAGAGCTTATCGCAGACGGAACAGTTCAAAGCATCATTGATAAATATATTCCTGCTGAATAAGTAATTTTTACTGAAAGGGGTGGGCTTCCACCCCTTGATTTTTTGTTAATGTTTAAAGGAGGCGTCGCCTTGGCAGAGTGGTTTGATAATTTGAAATCTCAGTTCATCCTGAATTTTGTTGACGGAAACAGGTGGAAGCTTCTTGTTGAGGGCTTGGGAAACACCTTGAAAATAACATTGGTTGCCGTTGTAATCGGTATTGTTCTCGGTGTTCTTATTGCTATCATCCGTTCCTCCTATGATAAAAATGCCGAAAGCATGCACGGTGCTTCAAAGGCAGTTCTTTCTGCCTTAAACGGTATTGCAAAGATTTATTTAACAATAATAAGGGGAACTCCCGTTGTTGTTCAGCTTCTTATTATGTATT
This sequence comes from uncultured Oscillospiraceae bacterium, assembly GCA_900543795.1. GTDB lineage: Bacteria > Bacillota > Clostridia > Oscillospirales > Acutalibacteraceae > Eubacterium_R. The sequence continues at coordinate 17,740 of UQSH01000025.1, forward strand.
ATATTATCTTTGCTTCGTCTAATAATAAAATACTTATTGCTATTCTTGCATTCGGTATCAATTCGGGTGCTTATGTTGCAGAAATATTCCGCTCGGGAATTATGTCTATTGATGCCGGTCAGTTTGAAGCCGGCAGAGCAATGGGCCTTAATTTTGTGCAAACAATGGTGCACATCATCATTCCTCAGGCGTTTAAGAATGTTCTTCCTGCGCTTGCAAACGAGGTTATTGTTCTTTTAAAGGAAACCTCCGTTGCAGGTTATGTTGCCATAACAGACCTAACAAGAGCAGGAAATCTTATCAGAGGAAAAACCTTCAGCGCTTTTATGCCTCTTATTGCAGTTGCGGTAATCTATCTTATTATGGTAATGATTCTTTCAAAACTTGTTTCATTGCTTGAAAGGAGGCTTCGCGCAAGTGATCACTGATGCTTTAATTAAGGTTGAGGGCTTAAAAAAATCCTTTGGCGACCATGAGGTTTTAAAGGGAATTGATTATAAAATTCAAAAGGGCGATAAAATAGTTGTTATCGGTCCGTCGGGCTCCGGAAAAAGCACCTTTTTGCGCTGCTTAAATCTTCTTGAAACTCCAACAGATGGAAAAATCTGGTTTGACGGACAATGTATAACAGATAAAAAAACAGATATAAACGAAATCAGAAAGCACATGGGAATGGTTTTTCAGCATTTCAATCTTTTCAATAATCTCACGATTATGAAAAATATAACGCTTGCTCCCACTAAGTTAAAGATTATGAGCAAGGAGGAGGCAAATGAAAATGCGTTAAGGCTTCTTTCAATGGTTGGCCTTTCCGACAAGGCAGATGCTTATCCGAGTCAGCTTTCGGGCGGACAAAAGCAAAGGGTTGCCATTGTGCGCTCCCTTGCAATGAATCCCAAGGTTATGCTTTTTGATGAGCCAACCTCCGCACTTGATCCCGAAATGGTGGGAGAGGTTCTTCAGGTTATGAAGGACCTTGCAAATGAGGGAATGACTATGGTTGTTGTAACTCATGAAATGGGCTTTGCCCGTGAGGTTGCTTCAAAGGTTGTGTTTATTGATGACGGAATTATTCAAGAGGAAAACACACCTGTTGATTTCTTCCAAAATCCTCAAAATGCAAGATTAAAGGACTTTCTTTCAAAGGTTTTATAAAAAAATAAATGCTTCGAGGTTGTTAAAGCCTTGAAGCATTTTTTTGTTAATTTGAATGTTTAATAAAGAAATCAAGCATTTCGTTAATACATTCCTGCGAATATGAGGGCGATGGGTCAAGAACAGGAAAAACATGCGGCAGCCTTCTTCCTGCATAATATCCCTCAAAATCGTGAAATTTATATTCAATTTTGTTGCGTTCAAGCGTTTCCCGAAGCTTGTATGCCTGCTTTCTCAAAAAATCTCCCGAGGAGGTAACAACATAGAAGGGCGGCATATTTCTGTTTGCAATTCTTTTAAAATCCATATATTTGAAATATTTGCTTCTTTTCAGCTCGGGGCCTAAAATTTCGGGCAGATTTATGTTCATTTTTATGTTTGGGCTCGCAAGGTCAACTGCCGGGCAAACCGCACCAACCGCTTTAAATTTCAGCGCAGGGTTGTTAATGTCAAAATCCTTTTGAAGATTCCTGTCGGAGCATATTGCGGAAATAACGCAAACAAAATGTCCTCCCGCAGAATCTCCCGTTAAAAAAGCATTGCTCAAATCGGCAGGATAATCGCAGGCGTTTTCGGCAATAAAATCAAATGCCGCAAACATATCTTCAATTTGATCCTTAAATCTGTAATCTCCCGCAAGGCGATAGTTAAGCGAAAAAACGGTAAAGCCCTTTGAGGCAAGGTTAAGACAGTAGTTTTTGTTAATTTCCTTGCTTCCGCCAAGCCAGCCGCCGCCGTGAATATCAACAATAACGGGAAGCCTTTTATCTGCTTCGCACGGAAAATAAACATCAAGTGTGTGCTCCTTTTTGCCGTCATTTATGTATGGAATATCGATTATTTCATCAACATTCGGCGTCGGCGTTTGAAGCGCAATTCTTTCAAAATCCTTTTTTGCATTAAGCTTCCAAAATAATTTGAAGGCAGGAAGTAAAACAGACATATAATCACTTCTCCTCTCGTGCTGATTTCGTTTATCTGATTATATAATTTGGTGTATAATCGGGCTGAAAATCGGCATTTTCCCAATATTAAATTAATTATGCCGCTTCAATTGTTTTTGTAATAAACGGCTCAACCTCTTCGGGATTTAATTCAAGCACAAGTGCTATTTCGCCGTGAATAATGTTTTGTGCCTGTTTAAGAAATCTTTCGTCATAAACAGAAAGGCTTTTGCCGCATTGCTCAAGAATAATGCGCCTTTCGTGAAGCGTTTTCAAAAGCGAGCAAAGCGCAGTTCTGTCTGCACTTTTGATGATTTTTTTAAATTCCTCTCTGCGCATATTAATGTTATCGTTCCAAATGCTTTTCTGCGAGGGAAGGTCCTTAATCATCTTAATAACCTCTTCTCTTGAAAGAATTTCTTTCAGCCTTGAAACAAGCATTTCATTATCGGTGGGAACATAGATTGTTTCTCTTTTATCAAAAAAAGGAGAAAGAATATAATAGGTTTTTATTTCCGAACCGAATTTTTCCTCTTTAATATCGATAATTCTGCAAACTCCGTTAGAGCCGTAAATAAAAACATCTCCTACGCTGAACATTTCCAACCCTCCAAGTTGTATAACATTTAGTAGATTATTTACGAAAAACACTTCTTTATAAATTAATTATATCACAAACTTACAAAAATTAACAGAAAAAATTTACAAAAAGTAGAAAAAACTTTGTTATACTGTTGTGTTATTCAAAATATAGTGCTATAATTATTTATATTATTCTATTGGAGGAATCAAAGTTGAAATCGTCTTTTAAGTTTATCATTGCAATTTTAGTGTTAACTGCCGTTTTATCCCTCGGCTCCGTCAGTGCACTTGCACTTGAAGGCTCGTTTATTTCTGTTGAAGCGCAGCAGGATTTCGATACCTCAAACGCAGTTCAAAAAAGCATTGCTTTGGGAGAGGGCGAGGAGATTTCGATTGATGAATTTGCGCAGGAGGGATTTGCTTTTTATACCTCAAACGCATCTGTTGCAGCGGTCAGCTCGGATTATAAAATAACGGCAATTTCAAAGGGCAGCGCAGTTATAACCGTTGTTAAGGAAAACACGGCCTCGGCGGTTATTAATGTAACCGTTAAGGGAAAGCCCGATTATTCGCTTAACGCCTCCTCTGTTATGGCGGTTGGCCAAAAGCAGGAAATAAAGGTTGTTTTTCATTCCGATACTTACAGTAATTATTCCTCCTTTACTTCAAGCAATCCTTCGGTTGCGTCTGTTGATTCAAACGGAATTGTAACGGCTAATAAGAACGGCAGTGCAGTTATAAAATATACTGCCTATAATGGAAGCTCCCAATCATTTAATTTAACCGTTAAGCCAAGGGCAACCGCCGTGTATATCTATGCATGGACTGTCAGCTTAACCGAGGGCGAAGGCTTCAATATGAACGGCAGATTAAATGACGGTGCTTATCCGTCAAAAATATTTTATTCCTCGGCAAACAGCTCGGTTGCTTCTGTTGACTCAAACGGAAGGGTAACGGCAAAGAGCGAGGGAAAAACATATATAACTGCTTACACAGACGGCGGAATAAGCAGAACCTGCACGGTTTATGTTTACGGTAAAAACGCTATTGAACTAAACAGAGACGCAACTAAAATTTCCTTTGATTATTCAAATGTAACTAAAATTAATTACGGTAAAAGTGTTTATTCAAGAAATCTTGAAGCTTTTGTTATAAACGGAGGAGGAAACAACAGTAAAACGATTTTCTGCACCTTTGCAGTTCACGGCTTCGAGGATAGCTATGCCCACGATGGCAAGGTGCTTGTTGAAACCGCAAATAAGCTTGTTGAATATTTTGCAAAAAATCCCGATAAGCTCGGCAATTATCGTCTTGTTATCGTTCCCTGTGTAAATCCGGACGGAACGATAGACGGCAGAAATAATCAGCGAGCCTGCTCAACTGCATTCGGCAGATGCACGGCAAACCATGTTGATATAAACAGAGACTTTATGAACGGAGAATTTAATGCGCAGGAAAGCCGTTATCTTAAATCTCTTATGCAGGACTATTCAATGGATATTTACATTGATTTTCACGGCTGGCTTAATTCTGTTCTGGGCAACGGAGAGCTTGTTGATATTTTCAGAAGCACAAACGGTCTTTCAAAAGATCAAACAGGTTCATACGGAAGCACTCAGGGATATATTATCGGCTGGGCTAAGCAGAATTTAGGAGCAAAATCTGCACTTGTTGAGCTTAAAAGCCCGTCAAGCGTTAATTATCAAAATGTTGCAAACGGAATTGAAAGGGCGGTTAAATCCTATGAAATCAATAAGCCGTCGGGAATTGTTTATCAGTATTCATCTTCAATTCCAATGGTAAACAATGCAAGGGAATATTCCGCAACAGATACGGGAATAACGCTGACTTGGGATTGTGTCAGCGGTGCAAAGGCTTATCAAATTCAAATTTATCAAAACGGAGAATGGACCCATTGCTTAAATGTTTTCGGTGCAACCCATGCAACCGTTTCGGGGCTTAAAACCGGAACGGATTATAGCTTTAGAGTTCGTGCCTTTACCTATTCCGGAAATGTCAGAACATATTCAAAAAATTGGTCAAACACAATTAACTGCCCAACTAAACCGCATAAGGTTAGCGACTTAACCGTTGTCGGCAGGTCGCGCGACGCAAGCGAAATAAGATTTTCGTGGACTCCTCAGCTTGATGCGGACGGATATGTTATTTATATTAAAGGATATGATCAATGGGTTCGCCTTGACACAATACAGGGAGGTGCCTCCTGTTATTATACCTTTACGGACGCAACTCCCGGATATGAATATTATTTCAAGGTAGTTGCTTATAAAGGAAAAACAAGTAATGCAGGTGTTGCAAGCAATGAGCTTCACACCTGTGCCGCCTGCACTGTTATGAACGCACCAAGCGTAATTGCGTTAAGCAGCAAAGCTATCCGTGTCGATTGGGAAATAGTAGCCTCACACGGCTATGTAGTAATGTGGTCAAAGGATTCATCATTCAAAACAGGAACGAGCTATAAATACATAACAGGTCATAGTGTAAGCAACTACACAATCAGCGTACCCTCCGGTGCTAATCAGTATTATGTTCGTGTTCGTGCATGGAGAAATTCGCCAACAGGATATGTTTACGGTGCTTGGTCAGATGCAGCTAAATCAGGCGATGCCGCTGCAAAGGTAACAGGCCTTGCAACAACTGCAAGAGGATCAAACGGAACAACGCTCACACTCTCTTGGGATGCACAGGCAGCTGCTGATAGCTATAATGTTTATGCGTATAATAAGCCGGCAGACAGTTGGACTCTTATCGGCAACA
>UQSH01000026.1 GCA_900543795.1 uncultured Oscillospiraceae bacterium
GAGCTCTACCATTCCGGGAGTTATAAGAATTTTAACATCGGGAAAAAGTGCAAGAGTGTTCAGCGCTGCCTTGCAGCCTGCGGGGTTTGAAATTTCGTCTATAATAAGCTATAATATAGATAAGAATAAAAGGCTTAGGCTTTACACCTTTTGCGTTTTTCCGCAGATAAGAATTATTCCTAATGAAACACGGCGAAGCTCAGGTTATCAATAAAGGCGAAAAATATTTTTACACAAGGAGATAAATATGAGGTACGAAATTAAAAGAAATCTGCACGGCGATTTTTCGGTTTTCGAGCAGAATAAGCTTCCTGCAAGAAGCTATTTCATTCCCTTTTCAAGCGAAAAGGAGCTTAAAAAAACGGATTATAAGTCGGAAAGGTATCTGTCAGACAGGATAACTATGCTCAGCGGAGAATGGGATTTTGCCTATTACGATAAATTAAGCAATGCTCCAACCGTGCTTGATACGGAAAATATTTCTTTTGATAAGGTAACAACTCCGTCAACATGGCAAAGAACGGGCTACGACCAAATTGCGTATATTAACACACGCTATCCTTTCCCGAAAAAGCCGCCTTATATTCCGCACGATGTTGCTGTCGGAATATACAGAAAAACTGTTTCACTCGATAATTGCGCACGCAGGGTTATAACCTTCCTCGGCGTTGCAGGTGCGCTTTCCGTTTATGTAAACGGAAGGTATGCAGGCTATTCGGAGGGCTCTCATAACACCGCTGAATTTGATATAACCTCCATATCAAAGCAGGGCGAAAACGAAATTGTTGCGGTTGTTTATAAATGGAGCAACGGAACATATCTCGAATGTCAGGATATGTTTAGAGAAAACGGTATTTTCCGTGATTGCTACATTATCTCGCAGGAAGAAAACCATATAAACGATTTTCTTTTCCGACCGTCAAAAAACACGAACTCAACCTATAATCTTAATATTGAAATAAACGGAGAATTTTCAAAAAACACAAGCATTGAAATTATTGCAGACGGGCTTTTTAAAACAGAGCTTTCAGCCAAAACGAAAACAAAGATAGAAAATCTTTCCGTTAAGGAGTGGAGCGCAGAAACGCCGAATGTTTATGAGGTGCTCATTCTTCTTAAAAACGGCGCAGAGGTTTGCGAAGCCGTAAGAGCTTATATCGGATTTAAGGATGTTAAAATAGACGGCGAGGTTTTCCTATTCAATTCAAAGCCTATTAAGATGCTCGGTGTAAACCACCACGACACTCATATGACAAAGGGCTATGCCGTTTCCCTTGATGATTTGGAGTATGATATAAAGCTTATGAAGGAGTATAACTGCAATGCAGTTCGCACCTCTCATTATCCTCCAGATCCTGCGTTTTTGATTATGTGTGATATTTACGGCCTTTATGCCGTTGATGAGGCGGATATTGAAACTCACGGCTTTTATGCAGTGCCCCACAGTACATATAATCCAAACAGATTAAGCAATGATGTTAAATGGGCTTCTCATTATCTTGATAGGGTTAAGAGAATGTATGAACGGGATAAAAACCATCCGTGTATAACTATGTGGAGCCTTGGAAATGAATCGGGAGGCTATAAATGCCAGGATGCTTGCTATGATTTTCTTAAAAGCGTTAACCCTGAAATTCCCGTTCATTATGAGGGTGCAATAAGAAGTAAGCGCTGGGCGTATGATGTTGTTTCAAGAATGTACGGAACGCCTGATTTGATGAGAAAAATCTTAAAGGGAACGGCAGGCTCTAAGTATAAGGGCAAGCCCTTCTTCCAATGCGAATATGCACACGCTATGGGTAACGGCCCCGGCGGACTTGAAGAATATATGCAGCTTTTTTATTCCTCAAATCAGTTTATGGGCGGCTGCATTTGGGAGTGGGCGGACCACAGCGTTTATGATGAAAACGCTAAATACAGATGGACCTACGGCGGCGACCATAACGAGCCGATACACGACGGTAATTTCTGTGTTGACGGTCTTTTCTATCCCGACCGTAAGCCGTCAAGCGGTGCACTCGAAATGAAGGTCTGCTACCGTCCCGTAAGAGCACAGTATCTTGGAGAGAATAAATTCTCACTTGCAAATAAAAAATGCTTCACAGACAGCTCCGATATTGAAATTTCATATATAATTTCGGTAAACGGCAGGGCAGAGGAAAGCGGTGTTCTCGAAACGGTAATTGAGCCTATGTCGGAAAAGCAAATTGAAATTGCTTCGCCTCTTCTTTCCGATAGCTCAAAGGATGTTTTTGTTAATTTCATTTATAAAAATAAAGAAAACGGCAAGGAAATCGCTCGGGAGCAGGTTGTTGCTTCACGCATTGCTCCGTCAGAGCAGAAGCTCGGCAAGGACGCCTCCTTTGCGTCTGCGGGCAACAAAGTAACCGTAACCTATGAAAACGGAAAGGCAGTCTTTGATAAAAAGGCGGGGCTTGTAAGCCTTTGCAAAAACTCCGTTGAGTATCTTAAACAGGATCCGATTGACAAAATGAATGGCTTTGTTCCTCATATTTACAGAGGCAGGCTTGATAATGATCAGTATATGGTTATTTTCTGGAAAATAATAGGCCTTGATTGCTCAAAGCCTGTTTTGCGCTCCTGTCGTGTTGTTGATAGCTCCGACAGAAAATGCGTTCGCACTAAATATGATTTTGTAACAAGGGGAATTTTCGTTCTTGCATCAGCGCTTGTTGATTATTATTTTGACGATAAGGGCAATATGAAGATAACCGCAAGGCTTGAAAAGGTTTGTCCTCTCACAGATCAGCTTCCTCGCTTCGGAGTTCACGCAGAGCTAAACAATTCCTTCGAGAATGTTGAATATTACGGCAGAGGTCCTGTTGAAAACTATTCGGATTTCAAGGAGCATTCTCCGATAGGTGTTTATGAAACAACCGTTTCAAGAATGCCTCATAAATATATTAAGCCGCAGGATTCGGGCAACAGAGGCGAGGTTAAGGAGGCTTCAATCAGCTCCGATAAGGCAAAAATAACCTTCCTTGCTGATAAGGTGCCGTTTAATTTTAATGCAAATCATTTTACTCTCGGTCAGCTTTCAAGGGCAAAGCATATTGAGGATATCCCCGATGATAAAACAACCTTTACGGCTATTGACGGCTTTGTTAGAGGAACAGGCTCGGGAAGCTGCGGACCGATTCCGCCGAAGGAGCATCAAATTAAGTTCGGCTACACTCATCCGCTTGAATACACATTTACGATAAAATTGGGGTAAGAAAACGATGGATATTAAAAACATTTCACTTTCAGCCGTTTATAATGTAAACGGTCAGGAATTTACTGCAAAAAATCTTAAAAATGAGCATTTTGAAATAAAGCTTCGCTCGTCGGCAGACCGCATATATGCAGAGCTTTCTCCAAAGGCTCCCGTTTCATTCAGCCGTTTTGCCGTTAAAATGCCATACGGCTTTTCAACAGACGATAAAATTTTTGTAAACGGCTATCAAAGCTGGACAGACAGCTTTGAATATTCTTACGGCGAAAGTATGCAGGAGCTGACACGCTTAACTGAATTTGCAGTAACAAAAACTCCGATTTATTCTATCGGTATGTCAAAGTCGGGCGATTGTCTGTTTCATAAGTATCCCCGCAGAAGCAATTTGTTTTACGGCTGGTCATACGGCTATGTTCGCAAGAGCGATGAAAACGAAATTGATATATTCGGCTCCCTGAGTGAAAGGTCGGGCTATACGATTATTACCTTTGATGTTGAAAACAACTGCATTGTAATCGAAAAGGATTTGGAGGGAGTTGTTTTTGAAAAGGATACACAGCTCCTTTCTCTTGCCATAATAAGCGGAGAATACAATTCTGCTTTTGATGAATATTTCAAGGCAATGGGCATATCCTCACGCGAAACAAAGCGCAGAACGGGCTACACCACATGGTATAATTATTACGGCAATATAAATGAAGAGGTTGTTCGCCGTGATTTAAATGCAATAAAGTCGCTTGATGTGGATTTTGATTGCTTCCAGATAGATGACGGCTATCAGGCGGCAATAGGCGATTGGCTTATTACTGATAAAAAGAAATTCCCCAACGGAATGAAAAGCATTGCAGATGATATTCATTCGGGCGGTATGATAGCAGGTCTGTGGCTTGCTCCGTTTGCAGCCGTTCCCGGCTCTCGTCTTTTCAAGGAGCATAAGGATTGGTTTATTAAGGATAAAAACGGCAAGCCGTATAAAACAGGTCATAATTGGTACGGCTTTTATTCTCTTGATATTTATAACGACGGTGCCCGTGAATATCTTAAAAATGTTTTCAGCACCGTTTTAAATGATTGGGGCTTTGATCTTGTTAAGCTCGATTTTCTTTACGGTGCATGCGTTTTGCCTATGCACAATAAATCAAGGGGCGAAATAATGTGCGATGCTATGGATTTGCTCCGTGAGTGCTGCGGCGAAAAGCTTATCCTCGGCTGCGGCGTACCGCTTATGCCCGCCTTCGGAAAGGTTGATTATTGCCGTATCGGCTCTGATATTTCTCTTAAATGGAAGCGTTCAAAGCATATAATCAGAGAAGATGTTTCAACTCCTCACGCCGTTTCAAACAGTATTTTCAGGCGCCATCTTGACGGCAGAGCATGGAAAAACGATCCCGATGTTTTCCTCCTCAGAGATGATAATATCAAAATGAGCTTTGAGGAAAGAAAGCTGCTTGCAAAAATAAACAGCCTTTTCGGAAGCCTCCTGTTCATTTCCGATAATGTCAGTGATTATTCGCCCAATCAGCTCGAAGTTCTCAAGGAAGCTTTTTCTGAAAAGGATGTTGAAATCTATTCGGCAGGCTTTGCCCAAAAGGATGTTATGGAAATAATCTATGCCGAAAACGGTGTGGCAAAAAGGCTTTGCTTCAATATCCGAACAGGCGAGCAGTTATCATAACGCTTACAAAAACAATAAAGGGGCTGCCTCACCTTTTTTCGTGAGACAGCCCCGTATTTTATTTGACGCAATGCAACAGTAAAAAATTCAAAATTCCCTATTGACAAAAAGAGTTTGGTTGAATATAATGTATGTAGGGCAATAAATACGCAGGGCAATAAATACATTATTTTTTTAAGGAGGTTGTCGGTATGGCACCAGTAGTAAGATTTTATTTAAACGATGAGGCATATGAAGAACTTGAGAATGCCGCAAAAGATAGTAATCTATCGATTCAAGATTATGTTCGCATGAAATGTATATCCCCTCGTAAGAACGAGTTGACTCTTGATGAGGTCATCCACCAAATCGAGGTTCAAAAACCAGATTTCGAATTCAGACTTAGAGACCTTTTCACGCCCGAGAAATGGTCTAATGTTTCTATCGGCATACGAGCTTATCTTGGAAAATCATTTTATGAAAAAACAATGGCGAACGAAATTCCCAATGTTGAATTTGTCGGTATGAAAAAAAGAATTGCTTATTATCGCCTGACAAACAAATAAGAATGGAGTGTTGGTTTTGAGTAGATTTTCGAAAATGATGCAGTATAAATGGGCTTGGAATGAATTGCAACAGATTGATCCTGAACCGCAGGATTTATCATATATAGCAAGTGTAGTGCCGAGAGGAAGTGTCAATCATTTGATAGCTGCAAAAAAAGTTAACAGCGAAATCGGCAAACCATATATTAGGGGCATTAATTATCCAACGCTAATTAAGGTTCTCTCTGTTGCTGTTAACGCATTTTAATCCCACTTTATCTTTTTCTTTAGCCACAACATCACTACCTTTAGTTAAAAATTAAATCTTTTCTTTTAATGTTTTACAACTTGAAATCAGCATTCGTCTGATTCTGCCACAAAGATTTCTATGTTTTTTATATGTATCTTCATCAATAGCGTTGGTATTAAATAATAATTGTAGCCAACCTTCCGTTTCGCTACATTCTTTTAGTGCTATTTCGAATTTAGAAAGCATATCTGCCTTACTTTGACCATAATTTGCTTCACGAATATTTGCGTAAACACTGCTTGAACTTTTTTGAATTTGGAAAATAGTGTTGCTTGGTGCTTTAATGCTTTGACACAACAATGCGATATCAGTTGCGAGTTGTTCTGAATAAATAATCAAATAGTTCTTAGGCATAATATCACTTCCTTTTCAACAAAATTGTAACACATATTTTTGTTGAAATCAATGCGAAGCATTGTATATAATCAATTCCGCAAGGAATTGCATATCATCACGGCAACGCCGTGGATATCATCAACGGTGCTAACCGTTGTATATCATCATTGCGAAAGCCTTTTTGATACACACCTAAAGGTGTGATGATATACAGCCCTGACGGACTGATGAGATACAAGGGCGGCAAGTCGCCCTTGATGATATGCCATTGCTTTCGCAATGGATAAAAAAATAGACTTGCAAAAGCAAGTCTATTTTTTGGTGGGAGAGAGTGGATTCGAACCACTGAAGCTGAATAGCGACAGATTTACAGTCTGTTCCCTTTGGCCGCTCGGGAACTCTCCCATATATAAGGTAATAACAAGTTATTACCTATTTTGGAGCTGGTGAACGGACTCGAACCCCTGACCTGCTGATTACAAATCAGCTGCTCTACCAACTGAGCTACACCAGCGTTTCTTAACGCTTTAATAATATATCATAAGAAAATTACATAGTCAAGCCTTTTTTTCAATTTTATTATCTAATTTTTATTTTTATCATATAATACAATTGAACAGCTCAATGATATTTTTTAGAGGTGATACTATGTGCGGAATTGCAGGAATTTTATCGCAGAACATAGATTTAAAAGAAAGAGAGCCGCTTATAAAAGACATCAGCGAAAGCTTAAAGCTGAGAGGTCCCGACGGCTTCGGAGAATACACAAAGCCGTATGTTACTTTGATACACAGGCGCCTTTCCGTTATAGACCCCGAAAAAGGCGCTCAGCCGATGAGCTTCGGCAAATATGTTATAGCCTACAACGGCGAAATTTACAACACGCAGGAGATAAAAAACACGCTGATTTCAAAGGGCTATTCCTTTGATACGCAGTGCGACACGGAGGTTGTTTTAAAAGCATATTGCGAGTGGAAGGAAAAATGCTGTGAAAGGCTAAACGGCATTTTTGCCTTTGCCGTTTGGGATGATGCGGAGCACTCCCTATTTGTTTGCCGCGACAGAATTGGGGTTAAGCCGCTTTTTTACAGCAGTAAAAACGGAGTTTTCGCCTTTGCAAGCAGAATTAAAAGTCTGCTTCTTATTCCGGAAATATCTGCCGATGTTGACGAAAACGGGCTAAACGAAATATTTATGCTTGGCCCTGCAAAGCCAATAGGAAGCGCAGTTTTTAAGGATATAAGCGAGCTTCCTCCCGCTTCGTATATGACCGTTAAAAACGGCAATTTCATCATAAAGCAGTATTGGCGTTTAACCGCTATGGAACACACGGACAACGAGGCGCAAACTATTGAAAAAACACATTTTCTTGTTACCGACGCTATCAAAAGGCAGCTTGTGTCCGATGTGCCGCTTTGCACCTTTTTGAGCGGCGGACTTGATTCCTCGATTATCAGCGAAATTGCCTCTCGAGAATACTTGAAGCACGGAGAGAGGCTAACAACATATTCCGTTGATTATACCGATAACGATAAGTTTTTCAAGGCGAGTGTTTTTCAGCCGAATAAGGACAGCGACTATATAAATCTTATTTCCGATTATATAAAAAGCGATCATAAAAATATTGTGCTCGACAACAAGGCAGTTGCGCTTGCGCTTAAGGAAAGCACCGAGGCAAGAGGAATTCCCGGCTTTACCGATGTTGATTCCTCGCTTATGCTATTTTGCCGTGAGGTTAAAAGGGAGCATACTGTTGCACTTTCGGGCGAGTGCGCAGATGAGATTTTCGGCGGCTACCCTTGGTATCATAACAAGGCTATTCTTTTTGAGGACACTTTCCCTTGGAGCCGCTCAACAGATGTCAGAAAAAGCATATTAAAGGAAGGCTTGCTGAAAAATGCCGATGAGTATGTGAGAAGTAAATACCTTGAAACCGTTTCAAAAACCGATTATTTGGAAAGCGACGGAAAAACAGAGCGCCGTATGCGTGAAATGTTTATGCTCAATATGGATTGGTTTATGCAAACGCTTCTTATGCGCAAGGACGCAATGAGTATGGAAAGCTCTCTTGAGGTTCGAGTTCCGTTTTGCGATTACAGAATTGCCGAATATGCCTATAATATGCCGTGGAGCCTTAAATCGCTAAACGGCAGGGAAAAGGGTATTTTGCGAAAGGCGTTTGAAAACGAGCTCCCCGAGGAAATCGTTTACAGAAAGAAAAGCCCTTATCCCAAAACATATAATCCTGATTATTTTAACGAGGTGTGCAGGCTTAGCCGTGAGGTGCTTGCCGATAAAGGCTGCCCGCTTTATGAAATGCTGAACACAAAAAGGCTTGAAGAGCTTATGGAAAATCCCGATGTGCTCGGTGAGCCGTGGTACGGTCAGCTTATGAAGGGTCCGCAGGTGCTTGCTTATGTTGTTCAAATCTATTATTGGATAAAGGAATATAAGGTTAATTTTGTTTAACAAAACACCCTGCCTTGCAAAGCGCTTGGCAGGGTATTATGATTTTATATTAACTTACCGAATAATAAACTCTGTTTGCAATATTTTCGGGCTTAACGGAGAATCCTAATCTAAATGCAATTCTTGAAAGCCTTGATGCGCTTGATTTAACATTATTAACGCATTTAACGGAAATTTGATCCATATTTATTGAGCCTTCGCCGAGAAATATTTTTTTCTCCTCTGAGGGAATAAGGTCAAAGCAATTGTCGGAAAGGGGTGCGCTGCTGCCTTTAATATCAACAAAAACCTTGCGTGCGTATGTGTTGCTTTTCAGCGTTAGCTCATTGCCCGAAAGTGAAACGGAAATATCCGCTTTTTTCAGCCGTGCAATGCGCTCGGGAGCCAACATAATCGTTTTTTGCGAAACGGGTGTTCCGTTGCAATAAAGACTTGCAGCTGCAAAGCAATCCTTTTTATTGAAGCCTCTTAACGATGCTTTAAGCACGCTTGTGGCGGAAATGCTCGGCGAGGAAATATCGGCTGATTTTTCAAGAAGCACTCTTCCGTCAAAGCTCATTATTTTAAATTCAACACGGCATTTTTTTGCTTCAAGCGTGTCATTAATAACATAAACCTCGGCGGAGCCTTTGCTTTCTTTGATTGAAACTGCAAGCGGAGAAAAGAAACGCCTTGCTTCATACATAAGCGGCTTCCATTTTCCGATGTAATCAACCGATGACCAGCTCGGAGCACCCCAGCAATCGTTTAATTGCCACCATAATGCGCCGTTGCACCTGCCTGAATTTCTGCGCCAATGCTCTGCGGCATTACCAACACATTCGGCCTGTGTAAGCCCTGTTAAATAGATTAAATCATCAAAGCAGTCCGGCTTATTGTATTTTTCAAGAAGATAGAAAAGCATTTTGCTGTTGCCGGAAAGGCATTTTTGGTGATGAAGCATTGTTTTTGAATAAAGGTCAAGCTCATCCCTGTCTGCAAACTGCTCTATGCAGTCAATTGACGGAAGCGATTCCATTCCGTATTCACTGCAAAAGCGTGTGTATCTTTTTGTGTAATATTTAAGATTCTTACTGCCGTGCCAAACATGCCACATATGCGTGTCGCCGCATTTATCGGCAGTTATGTTTTTTCTGAATCCGTTTCCTATCGGCGAGGTTTCGATATAGGGCGTTATTTCGTCATATCTGCGAATTTCCTCAGGCAGTATTTCGTAAAAGAATTTTTTATACCATTTAACGATATTTGCCGTTTCCGGCATATACGAAAACATAAATTCAATTTCATTGTTTCCGCACCAAAGCGCAAGAGAAGGGTGGTGCATTATGCGCTTAACATTATATTCAACCTCTTTTTTTACGCTTTCCAGGTATTCCTCATTATAGAATGGATACATTAAGCAGGCAAACATAAAGTCCTGCCAAACAAGAAGCCCCTTTTCATCGCAAAGCTCATAAAATTCATCTGCGCCGTAATAGCCTCCGCCCCAAACACGAAGCATATTGAAATTTGCCTTTATAGAAGAATCAATAATATCCTCATAGGATTTTCTGCTTATCCTGTCGGGCAGAGCGTCGGTGGGAATAAGATTTGAGCCCTTTGCAAAAACGGGTATTCCGTTTAAAATAAACTGAAAATTATTTCCGTATTTATCCGCTTTTCTGTTTAATTCAATAGTTCTTAATCCGATTTTCTTTGAAATTCCGTTTATTGATATTTCATAAAGAGGCTGCGTTTCCTTGCCGGAAAGCTCTCTTGTCCACCAAAGCTCAGGGCTTTCAATATCTATCTCGGCATTTCCGGAGATTAGCGTAAATTCAATTTTTTCTCCGCTCGGGCAAAAAATTTCTCCCGCACAGTCAATTGCCCTGTCTGCCTTAATATTGAGTGTAACCTTGTTTTCCGTGTGAGCTTGCTGAACCGAAAAATCTCGTATTTCATTGTTAAAGGCAAGTAATTCAATATCTCCCAAAATTCCCGAAACAGGCATATTAATTCCCCAGTCCCAGCCGAAATGGCAGGCGGGCTTTCTTATGTGGGCAACGCCGTTTATGCCGTTTGCGTTTCTCGGCAGAGGGTCCTTTTCCTGCATTTTCTTAACATAATCAACGGGCGAGAAAATTTTAATTTCGATTGTGTTTTCGCCTTCTTTAAGATATTCCTTGGCTGAAATCTCAAAGCGCATATAGGCGTTGCTTGATTTGCCTGCAAGAGCGCCGTTTATGTAAATTTGTGCAAGCGTGTCGATTGATTTGCAGGAAAGAATAACATTTTCAAAATCAAGAAAATCGCCGTCAACAGTAAAAGTCCTTGAAAAGCTTTTATCCTCGTCTGCAATATAAAGCGATCTAATCTCGTTATCGGCATAAAACGGGTTGTCGATTTCTCCGCAGGATATAAGCACGCCGTAATCCGTTGCGGGAATATTTGCCTCAAAGGCTTTTTTGCTTTTTAACAATTCAAGATTCCATTTTCCGTTTAAATCAAGCTTTTTCATAATTTGATCCTCACTGTTTTTAATAAAATGATTATAACATATATAAAGGCCCGGTTCAATCATAAAAAAGCAGTTGCATTTTTTGAGTGTGTGATATATAATAGCCCTGTCAGTTCGCAAAATCCTGACCAGTCGCAGATTTTTCTGCGGCTTCTAAAAACAAAACTAAGGAGAAAATTGAATTATGAAAAACAAAAAGGTAAACGCAATTGTTCAAACTGCGGTTATTGCCGCAATGTATGCCGCCTTAACCTATGCCCAGAATTTTATCCTTCCGGGCTCAACCTCTGCCGCCGTGCAGTTCAGGGTATCCGAAGCGCTCAATGCTCTTGCACTTTTCACGCCATATGCAATTCCGGGGCTGACAATCGGATGCATCCTCTCCAATATTTATAATATCGGAGCAGGGCTTCCGCTTGATATGATTTTCGGCTCGCTTGCAACTCTCGGCGCAACGCTTTCCATCAGGGCTTTGAGAAATGTTAAAATAAAGGATTATCCGTTTCTCTCAATGCTTATGCCTGCCCTTTGGAACGGTGCAATAGTCGGCTGGGAAATCGAGGCTTTCTTTATTGAAGGCAATTTTAAATTTACGAGCTTTCTTGTTCAGGGCGGTCTTGTTGCGCTCGGAGAGCTTGCGGTTATGATAACGCTCGGAACAATTATTTATTTTATTATGATTAAAAGAAATTTGGATAAAAGGCTTTTTAATCAGTAAATATTAAAATGTAAGCACCGCAGAGATTTAATCGTCTCTGCGGTGCTTTTTTTGTTTATAAAATATTTCTTATTGAAATTTCGGAGGTTTCCTTAAGCCTTTTTATTTCGCTTTGAGCCTCAACAAGAATTTCATTTGTTTCTTCAACGCTTAATGTTGATATTGTGTCTAACATACCTATATATGCGTTTGCGTCCTCAATCATATCATGGTCAGACATAAGCGCTAAAATATAGTAATATTTATCCCATTTCTTTTCAATTTGAAGGCAGTATTGCCTCTTTTCCTGCTGAACCTGCGTTGAAATTGCCGTGTTAATATCGTCGGTAATTTCCTCGTAAACCTTATTAATTGTCATTTGCTCGAATATGCAAAGAATAATTATCACGGAAAGAAAAACGGCGGAAAACCAAAGTCTTTTCATCAGCTCTTGCTCCTTTTCGGTATAACAAAAACCCTTCCGTTATTATCAATTGTAAGAAGCATTATTTCGGAAATGTCTCTGTCCTCATTTTTAACAAGCAGTGTTATTTCGCTTTCCCTGTATTTCTCTTGACCGAAATATTCGGTTATTTCCTCTCCGTCAAGCACAAGCGGTATAGGCGTTGATTGCGGCTCAACCGTTAGATTTAACTGCTTTGGCGTTACGGCGCATTCCTCTGTTCTTTGCAAAACGGAAACGGTTCCGTTTGTTTCTATGATTGCGTCCTGAACGGTTGAAATATCAAAAATACCCTTTTGCCTTATTGCGTCTAATAAATCGTCCATAGTCAGCCTAAGCCGTTTCATTTGCGTTTCGTTCAGCTTGCCGTCTTTAATAACAAAAATCGGCTTGCCCTGAACAATGCTTCTGAATTTTTCGCTTTTCATGGCAATGGAGGAAGCGATAATTTCAAGTGAAACAAAAATCAGTATCGGAACAAACATATTCGCAAGCGGCATTCCGTTGTCTTGCAGAGGAATAATTGCAACCTGCGAAACAAGGATTGTTATAACAAGCTCGTGAGGAGTCATTTCTCCTATCTGCCTTTTTCCCATAATTCTAAGCGCAATAATAACCATTAAGTAAATTATAACACTTCGAATAAAAAGTATGCTCATAAAGAATCACCTCAATGCTTTTTAACTATTTTTTGCATAAGACGGCGATTTATTGAAAAAATATTTTTGAAATATTTTGAAAAAAGGTGCTTCTTTTATGGAAATGATATATTCTTCTGTTTCGGATAATAAAAATAAGCTTAAAACGGATTATTCCGATTGCTCTGATTTTCTGCTGCGCGATTGCTTTGTTGCGGGAAGTAAGGCAATTGTTTGCGTGCTTGACGGAATGATAGATTCGCTTCAGCTTTCCCAGCTTATTATGACGCCTCTTTTGCATTGCAAGGATATTAAAAAGAAAAACAGAGAGCTTTTTGATGAAATTAAGCTGAATGTTGTTAACTCTCTTGAAATGAGCGAGAT
The DNA here is from genome assembly GCA_900543795.1 of uncultured Oscillospiraceae bacterium. Taxonomy (GTDB): domain Bacteria; phylum Bacillota; class Clostridia; order Oscillospirales; family Acutalibacteraceae; genus Eubacterium_R. The sequence continues at coordinate 13,229 of UQSH01000026.1, forward strand.
AAAAAGCTTTGAGGATATTTATTATTTTTTGTCCTCCGGCTTTGCAATTGTAATAATAGATGGCGTTTCCTGTGCTCTTGCGCTCGGAATTCAGGGCTTTGAAAAGCGTTCTGTTGATGAACCGTCAAATGAGGCAAATATAAAGGGCGCAAAGGAATGCTTTACGGAAACCTTAAACGATAATAAGGCGATGCTTCACAGAAGGATAAAATCTCCCAATTTAAAGCTCAGGCAAATTAAGGTTGGCAGGCAGGCAAAAACCTCGGTTGTTATAACCTATATAAAAGGCACTGCCGATGAGCGCCTTGTTTCAGATGTTGAAAAAAGGATAACAGCCGCACCGATAGATCACCTTCAGGATTTCGGAATGCTGATACCATATCTTGACAGCAATGTTAAATCCTTTTTTACCGCAACGGGATGCACAGAGCGGCCAGACACGCTTTGCTCAAAGCTTTTTGAAGGCAGGGTGGGTGTTATTGTTGACGGCTCGCCCTATGCAATTTTTGTTCCTTATCTGTTTTCGGATTCGTTTTCAACCGTTGATGATTATGATAACAGACCGTTTTATGCAACTCTTAACCGCCTTTTGAAATATTTCTCCTTTTGTATATCGGTTGTTCTTCCGGGCTTTTATGTTGCAACGGGAACATTTCATCAGGAGCTTATTCCAACCTCCCTGCTTTACACTATTGCGGCTGCAGAGGCTTCAACGCCGTTTTCGCTTATGCAGGAGGCGGTTATGGTGCTTGTGCTTTATGAAATTATGAGGGAAGCGGGCTTGCGCCTGCCGAAGTCAATCGGCCATGCCGTTTCTATTATCGGTGCCCTTGTTATAGGTGATGCCGTTGTTAATGCAGGTCTTGTGGGTGCGCCTATGCTTGTTGTTGTGGCGGTAACGGCAATTGCCTCGTATGTTATTTATCCTCTTTATGAAAGTATTTCCGTTTTAAGAATAATCTTCATTTTGCTCGGCGGTTTAACGGGGATTTACGGCATTACACTCGGCATCTGCGTTTTGTGTGTTAATATTTGCGCCGTTAATCCTTACGGTGTGCCGTTTTCCGCTCCTATTTCCCCCCTCAGCGTGCACAGTATGGGAGATATATTTATCAGGCAAAATTGGAAAAAGCTTGTTAATCACGGCTTTAAAATTCAAGGGCTGAGAGGTGCTGACATTGACTGAATACAAAAGAAATATGATTGCTCCGCTGAATCTTTTCTTTCTTTTCACGGTTAGCAGAATGCTCATTGTTTTCACAATAAGCTCTGTTGTTCTTAAAAGCGCTTATTCGTTTGATATTATCATCAGCATTGCCGCTTCATTTGTTATAATTATGCTTTTATCCATTCCCGTTATAAAGCTTATTGAAAGCAATAAGAATGTTTTAAATAACAAAATAATCGCCTTGGCTTACGGCATTTATTTTATTTATGCAGGCTCAATAAATGTCAGCAAATTTGCAATGTTTTCCTCAACGGAGCTAAACCAAAACGCAAAGCTCCTTTTCCTTGCGGCAACAATGATAGCTGCGTGCATTTATGCGGCGTCGCTTCGCATTGAGGCAATCTCCCGCTTCGGCTCGTTTGTTTTTGTGCTTATGGTTTTGGGCGTTGTAGGCTTAACGGGCTTTTGCGCAAAGGATTTTTCCTCGCTTAATCTTTTTCCGATTGTGCAAAACAGCAAAATGCAAATGCTTAATAATATGCTTTTTTCCGTTGCAAGCACCAATGAGCTTCTTTTGATTTTCGTGCTTGCGCCAAAGGTAAACGGAAAAATTAAAAAGCCGTTTTATTTTTCAATGGTGCTTTCATATCTTATTGCAATGCTTATGGTTGTCCTTGTTATCGGCGTTTTGGGCGACACGGCATCGCTTGCGTCATATCCCGTTTTTGAGGCTTCGGAGCTTGCAAAGCTCGGAACGAATGAACGCCTCGAATCTATTTTTATCGCTCTTTGGATTTTTGCTATTTTTCTTAAAACAACGCTTTATCTTTATTGTGCGTCGCAATGCTTTAAGGGCAAAAAAGAGGGAACAAAATGTGTTGCCTGCGGATGTGTTATGCTTCTTGCCGCATGGCTGATTTTAAGCGGAAACGCTTATAACAGACTTGAAAATATCTTTGTTATAATTCCTTATTTTGTTTTTGCAGCCGTTATCCCCTGCGGTTATCTGATTTTCGGCAAAAGAAAGAGTGGAGATGATTTGATTGAAGCCTTTAAGAATAATTAAAGCAGCCTTCTGTGCGGCACTCGTCTGCCTTTTGCTCACGGGATGTCAGGAAAGAGAAAATCTTAAAGATTTAAGCGTTGTTGAGGGAATAGGGATTGATTATGTAAACGGACAGGTTGGCATAACGGCACAAACGCTGAATCTTATGAAGGAGGGAACGGGACCGGAGGCTCTTTCGGGAAACATGACAATGGTTTCCTCCGGGCAGGCTGATAATATCTCCTCGGCGGTTGAAAATATTTCGCACAGGCTTTCCAAAAAGCTTTATTTTGCGCAAAACAGAATTGTTGTTTTCGGTATGGATTATGCCGAAAATCATTTAAAGGAAAGCTTTGATTATCTTTTAAGAAGCGCAAATTCACGCCCCGATGTTTTCGTCTGCATTTCATCGGGAGAAGCAAAGGATATTATTGAAATCGAGGAGCCCAATTCGCTTGTTCCCGCTCAAACAATCTCCGATTTGCTTGAAGAGGGCGAAAAACGGGGAACCTCTGTTACCGTAACGGTTAATGAGCTTTTGAATTATTACACGGATAAAACCACGGATATTTATTTGCCTGTTGTTGAATCGGGCAGTGAGGGCGCTTTTGCAACAGGCATTGCCGTGTTCAACTCAGACAGGCTTGTCCGTGTGCTCAAGGGCGACGAATGCACGGGATTTATGATTTTAAGCGGAAAAATCAAAGAGGGGATTATCATTTTTAATGATGACGGCTTCGGCCGTGTAACCGCAGAAATAACGAAAGAAAAAACGAAAGCAAGGGCGTGTTACGAAAACGGCAGAGTTGTTTTGAAGGCAGATATAAAAGCCGATATAATTCTTGATGAGGTTGAAAACGGTATGCAGAATTCTATTTCAAAGGAGGATGCCCACCAAATTGCACTCTCCGCCGAAAGAAAGCTTCAGCAGCTTTGCGAAGCCGCCTTCAAAGCCTGCACCGAAAGCTCAAGCGACTGCCTGCGAATAGGCGAAATGCTTGCAAAATATGACCCTTCGGCTTATAAAATGCTTTCCGAAAGCAAAGCCTATCTTTCAGACTGCACACTTGAAATTAATGCTTCGTGCAACATTAAAAAAATCAGCGATAATTCAAACGGAGCTTAGTTGAAAAGAGAAACAAGCTCCTGCGTTGTGCCGGACGCTCCCGCAGTTGAGCAAACAATTGCGGGAACGGCAAGCGTAAGCGCAAAGAGTATGCAAAAAATTATTACGGTTTTTTTCATTTTTCTTCACCTTGACTTTATATATAAAAATATAGTATAATAAATCATTAATACGCTTTTGCAAATTTCACAAAATGCGTTTTCAGAACACAAGAAAGGAGAAAAAACTATGCCATCAAAGTATATTTCACCTATATCTATGGATGCTATTTCAAGATTATGCGGCGAGCTTGAAAAAAATAACTCCATAAGGCCAAGTGATTTTGAGCGTTATCATGTTAAAAGAGGTTTAAGAAATGAAGACGGAACAGGAGTTATGGCGGGACTCACAAGAATCTGCTCCGTTGAGGGATATTATATATTAGACGGCGAAAGAGTTGCCAAGGAGGGCAGGCTTTCGTACAGAGGCTATGACATTAACCAGATTGTTTCAAACTGCGTTAAGGAAAATCGCTTCGGCTTTGAGGAGGTTGTTTGGCTTCTTCTTTTCGGCGAGCTTCCGAATGCACAGCAGCTTAATTCTCTTTATGAGGTTATAGATGTGTGCCGTTTTCTGCCTGATGATTTTATTGAGGATATGATTATAAAAAATCCCTCAAAGGATATTATGAATAAGCTTGCACGCTCCGTTATGAGCCTTTATTCATACGATGAAAATCCCGATGATATTTCGGTTCAGAATGTTCTTCGCCAAAGTCTTCAGCTCGTTGCGCAGTGCCCAACCATAATGACAACTGCATATCAGGTTAAAAGAAGAGCATATTACGGCAAATCAATGTATCTTCATCCAATCAAAAAGGGACTTTCAACTGCTGAATACATACTCCGTCAAACGAGAAATGATAAGCAGTACACGGATGAAGAGGCAAAGCTTCTTGATATTATGCTTATGCTTCACGCAGACCACGGCGGCGGTAACAACTCAACCTTTGCAACAAGGGTTTTAACCTCAAGCGGAACAGACACCTATTCCGCAATTTCCGCAGGCATCGGCTCTCTTAAAGGCCCTCGCCACGGCGGTGCAAACATCAAAACAGCTAATATGATGAATGAAATTATTGAAAATGTTGCCGATCCAACAGATGAGGGTCAGATTAAGGATTATCTTGTAAAAATTCTTAATAAGGAGGCAGGCGACGGGCTTGGACTTATTTACGGTATGGGCCATGCGGTTTATACTCTTTCCGATCCAAGAGCCGTTATTCTTAAAAACAGTGCACGCAAGCTTGCATATAGTGCAGGCTATGAAAAGGAATTTAAAACGCTTGAAAATATCGAAAAGGTAACTCCCGAGCTTCTTCACGAAATAAAAGGAGAGGAAAAAGAGATTTGCGCAAATGTTGATCTTTATTCGGGTCTTTGCTATAAGGTGCTTCGTATTCCCGAGGATTTATATACTCCTCTTTTCGCAAGCGCAAGAATTGCGGGCTGGTGTGCTCACCGCCTTGAAGAGCTGACTTCAAGCAAAAAAATTATCCGCCCTGCATACAAGAGCGTTTCTCAGCGCAGAGAATATGTTCCTATTGAAAGCAGGTAATTTATAACAAAAGCAATTTATAGGAGTGTGAAAAATGCCCAAAATAAAAAAACCGTTTTTGATTGCTGCGGCATTTTCAGCCTTTATTGTCTGTGTTGTTATAAGATTTGTTTGGATTTTCGGTGCAAATTCGCAGGCAGCCTCTTCGCCCGAAAGGTGCGCAGGCGCTTTTCTTGCGGTGTGCCTTGCAGGAGCGGTATTATTAGCTCTTTTTGTTTTCTCACAGGAAAAAATAAACGGCAGAGCAGTTCACGAAAGCAAGGCAGTCAGCGTTTTTTCGTTTCTTTGCAGCGCAGGAATGTTTTGTGATTTTGTTATTCAATGCCTGAATTGCTATAATTGTGCCTCAAAATCGGCGTATGTTGCTTTAAACAGAATAATTCCCATTGGGCTTTCGGGTGCCTTTGCATTAATGAGCGCCATATATTTTATCATTATCGGAATATCGTTTTCGTCAAGCCGTTATGATTTTATGCAGCTTAAGGTGTTTAAATATTTCCCTCTGCTTTGGGCTCTTTGTGCAGCACTCACCGATTTAACGGAGTATTCATCCGGCTACTCCGGTGCGGATGCGGCTTTAAAATCGCTTGTGATTTTGCTTGCCCTTTTGTTTTTCTTTTTCTTTGCCTGCTGTGCTCGTGAAAATGTCGGTGCCGGCGGAATTAAGGGACTTGTTTTTTCGGGGCTTTGCTATGGAATGATGAGTGTGTCGTGCGTTGTGCCCGAGGCTTTTGCCTCTCTTTTCAAGATAGCGGAGGCTCCTGCATTTTATACCGATTTTGTTTTTCTGTTTTCGGGATTGTTTGCATTGGGAATATCTTTTTACATATTGCGCAAGCCCGAAACGGCTTGATAAACTTTTAAAAGAAGGACTAACCGTTGTTTTTAGAAAATTTAAAAACCATTGCGCTTCAGGTGCTGATTTTGTATTTGATTTCGGCGGTTGGCTTTGTTGCAGATAAAACGGGAATTTTTCCGCAGAAAAGCGCAAAAAAGGTTATTGATTTACTTTTTAATTTAATACTTCCTGCCGCAATTATTCACACCTTTATGACTATGGAGCTGACAGAGGAGCGAATAAAGGGGCTTTTAATTGCCTTTCTCTGCGCCGCCGGAACTCATATTTTCGGCATTACGGTTGCAGGTCTAACATTCAGAAAAAGAAGCAGTCTTCTTGAAAAGGGAATTTATCATTATGCAACGGTGCTTTCAAATGCGGCGTTCCTTGCTCTTCCGCTTTCAAAAAGCGTTATAGGCGATGAGGGTGTGTTTTACGGTGCTGTTTATGTAGGCGTTTTCAATATTGTTGCTTTCACCTACGGAATATATGAAATAAGCGGCCATAAGGCAAAAATTGATTTTAAAAAAATAATTCTTAATCCGGGAACAATATCGGTTATAATCGGCGTTCCTCTTTTCCTTATTCAGCCAAGGCTTCCGTATTTTATAACATACCCGCTTGAGCTGGTGGGAAGCATAAATTCTCCGCTTGCAATGATTGTTTTCGGCACCTTCCTTGCGAATTCAAATTTTAAAAATGTTTTTATAAAAAAGGAAATTTATTTCGTTTCGTTTTTAAGGTTGATTTTAATCCCTCTTTGTATGATGGGAATATTCAGATTATGCGGCGTTAAGGGTGATTTGCTTGTTGCTATGACAATTTCAAGCGCCGCACCAACGGCAACAAACACGGCTATGTATGCCGCAAAGTATGAAAACGATACTGCTCTCGGCTCTGAGCTTGCCGCGCAGTCAAGCGTGCTTTCAATAATAACTATGCCGGTTATAGTTGCTTTGGCATATATAATTTGATAGACAAATAATATAAACTGTAAAAAATTTTTATCTGTTTTGTGAATTTTATTTGAAATAACTTTTAAAATAACTTAAAATTGCTCCTTTTTAAGTTATAATCAAAATGTATAAATTTAAGGAGTGAAAAAAATATGAAGCTTATAATTGCTATTGTATCAAATAAAGATGTTTCCGATGTTCTCGACGGACTCGGAGGAGCAGGCTTTCCTGCAACAAATGTTTCAACAACCGGTATGTTTCTTGAAGACGGCCACACCTGCCTTTTTATAGGTGTTGAGAATGAAAGGGTTGAAGAGGCATTTGATGTTTTAAAGGGCTCGGTAACAAAAAGAATTGTGCGCAAGCGTGATGTTGCAAGCACAATAAACGGAACGCTTCTTAAACAGCCTGTTGATGTTGAGGAATACGGCGGCGTAGCGTTTGTTATTGATGTTGAGGATTTTGTTAAGTTTTAAGCTATGGTTTTTAATGAATTTTTAGGTAACGAAAAGGTTAAAGAGCAAATTTCATATCTTATCAATTCCTCCCGTTTGCCCCACGCAATAATCATTGAGGGCGAGGAGGGAACAGGCAAGCGAACGCTTGCTCGTGAAATTTCCTGCGCTCTCGTTTGCAGAGGAAGCGGCGAAAAGCCCTGCGGCTCCTGTGCTCAATGCGTAAAGGCGCAAAAGGGTGTTCATCCCGATATATTCGAGTATAGTGCTTCGGGCGGGGCAAGATCGTTTCATGTTGATGTTATAAGAGATGTTATAAATGATGTTTATATGTCTCCTAATGAATCGGAATATAAAATTTATATTCTCGGCAACGCCCATTGTATGAGCGAAAGTGCGCAGAATGCGCTGCTTAAAATTCTTGAAGAGCCGCCGTCCTATGCAATGTTTATTTTAACGGCAGTTAACAGGTCCGCATTGCTTGAAACGGTGCTTTCAAGAGCGGTAACACTCAGCATAAGCGGTGTTGATGCTAAAACCGGCGCCGATTATATAACCGAAAAAAATCCCGATGCGGATTATCAAAGCGCATATAGTGCTCTAAATGCATTCGGCGGAAATATCGGAAGGGCGCTCGAAAGCCTTGAAGGCGGCAGGCTTGCTCAGATAACAAGCCTTTCAAATTCCATTGCGCTCGGCATAATCGCAGATAATGAATATGAGCTGCTTAAAACAGTAAGCGCCTTCGGAAAAAGCAGGCAGGATATGCTTTCTGCGCTGAATTTACTTAAAATTATGCTCCGTGATGCGCTCACGGGCAGCGAAGTGCTTTCGGGGCAGAATGAAACGGTTGGCATTTTAAAGAATAAGCTAACAAAGATTAAGCTCATTAATCTTTATAACACAACGCAGAATTTAATTGATGCGGCAGATAAAAATGCAAACGCCGCATTGCTAATAACAAAAATCTGCTATTCGCTTCGCGAAGCGGCAGGAAGATAGATAATAAACAGCTTGGCAATTGCCGCCGCACAAATTGCGGCTTTGGCTCTTGCGTTACATAATAAGGAGGAAAAGATGACAGAGGTTGTTTCGGTTCGCTTTAAGGATTCGGGTAAAATTTATTATTTTGATCCAAACTCATTGCATCTTGAAGCAGGAACGGCAGTTATTGTTGAAACCTCAAGAGGTATTGAAAGTGCCGTTGTTGCAGAGGGAAATAAAATGATTGACGACAGCGAGATTGTTTCTCCGCTTAAAAGCGTTGTCAGAATTGCAACAAAGGAGGATTTGCAAACAATCGAAAGAAATGCTCAAAAGGCGAAAGAGGCTTATGATATCTGCAATGAAAAGATTGCTTATCACGGGCTTGATATGAGTCTTTCAGAGGTTGAATATGCGTTTGACGGCTCAAAGATACTTTTTTATTTCACGGCAGATGCGCGTGTTGATTTCCGTGAGCTCGTTAAGGATCTTGCGGCAACATTTAAAACAAGAATTGAGCTTCGCCAAATAGGTGTAAGAGATGAGGCGAAAATGCTTGGCGGAATCGGTATATGCGGCCGACCGTTTTGCTGTTCAACATTTCTTAATGATTTTCAGTCTGTTTCAATCAAAATGGCAAAGGATCAGGGACTCAGCCTTTCTCCCGTTAAAATCAGCGGAACCTGCGGCAGACTTATGTGCTGCCTTAAATATGAGGAGGCATCCTATCAGTACCTTGATAAAATAACGCCTGCGCTCGGCAGCGTTGTTGACTGCAAGGAGGGCAGAGGAGTTGTTGTTGATTCAAACCTTTTAACAGGCAGGTTGAAGGTTCAGTTAAACAGCTCGGTTGAGGGTGCGGCTCCCGTTGTTGTAAACCGTGAGGAATGTATTGTTGTTAAAAAAGGCTCCCTTCCGAGAAACAGACATAATGTTGAAGCAGAGGATAATGCGGAATAAAAAAATTAGTTGTTACTAACTGCATTTTGTGCTTGCAAATTAAAAATAATATGATATATTATTAGTGAAGAATAAATCGCATTTGCGTTTCTTTAAATTTAAAGAGGAGGTGTTCTTGATGGCATACAAAATTTCAGACGATTGCATCGCTTGCGGAGCTTGCGCAGCAGAATGTCCGGTAGGTGCAATTTCAGAGGGTGATGGCAAGTATGAAATCGATGCAGATACTTGCATTGAGTGCGGTGCTTGTGCAGGTGCATGCCCTGTTGGCGCTCCTTCATTAGACTAATTTGCATAAATACATAATGTCAATAAATTAAAGGCGGCTTGTTTTAAGCCGCCTTTTTTTGCGCATATATAAGGATTTCAAAAAACCAACGGGAGAGCAAAATGCTCTCCCGTGTTTGCTTTGTTATGCCTTTGTGCCGTTTGACCAAGCGCCGTAAACATAGCCTGTCGGCCAGTTT
>UQSH01000027.1 GCA_900543795.1 uncultured Oscillospiraceae bacterium
ACCCGGCGTTGCCGCGGGCGTCGCGGTCGTCATTAAGCTCGAGAAAAAGCTGATGGACGTCACCAAGGAGACCGCGGCAGCGGCTAAGGCGCTTGAGGCGCTGTCCTTGCAGACCAGCGTCAGCACGACGGACTTGCAGGCTTTCCAGTATGCCGAGGATTTTATCGGCGTCAGTTCCGACCAGCTCGCCGATTCGCTTAAAGACTTAACCACAAAGATGTCCGACGCGGCGAACGGCAACGAGGAGACCGCCGCGAAGTTTGACCAGCTCGGCGTATCCATCTACGACGCACAGGGCAACCTCCGCAGCTCCTATGACGTGTTTCTCGACGTGATAGACGGACTCGGCGAAATTGAAGCAGAGGCTTACCGCCTTGTTGAGCAGCCTGCTCCGTCTATTGTTGAAAGAAAATCCGTTTGCGAGCCGCTCGAAACGGGCATACTCGCAATTGATTCAATGTTTCCTATCGGCAGAGGTCAGCGTGAGCTTATTATAGGCGACCGCCAAACAGGTAAAACCTCTATTGCGATAGACACTATTCTAAACCAAAAGGGCAAAAACTGTATTTGTATATATAACGCAATAGGTCAAAAGGCTTCAACGGTTGCCAAGCTTGTCGGAACGCTGAAAAAATACGGTGCAATGGATTACACGGTTGTTGTTTGCTCAACGGCGTCTGATCCTGCTTCGCTTCAATATATTTCTCCGTATTCCGCAACGGCAATTGCAGAGCATTTTATGTATCAGGGCAAGGATTGCCTTATCGTTTACGACGATTTGAGCAAGCACGCAGTTGCTTACAGAGCACTTTCGCTTTTGCTTGAACGCTCTCCCGGACGAGAGGCGTATCCCGGAGATGTTTTCTATCTTCATTCAAGACTGCTTGAAAGGTCAAGCAGATTAAGCGATGAGCTCGGAGGAGGCTCAATAACTGCGCTCCCGATTATCGAAACGCAGGCAGGAGATGTTTCCGCATATATTCCAACTAATGTTATATCAATAACAGACGGTCAGATTTTCCTTGAAAGCGATCTGTTTTTCAGCGGTCAGCGTCCTGCCGTTAATGTCGGACTTTCCGTTTCCCGTGTAGGCGGTGCCGCTCAAACAAAGGCAATGAAGAAGGCTGCGGGCTCCCTGCGTGTTGATTTGGCGCAGTATCGTGAAATGGAGGTTTTCACTCAATTTTCGTCAGATCTTGATGAAGAAACAAAGGCCGGCCTTAATTACGGTAAAGGCCTTATGGAGCTTCTTAAACAGCCGTTAAGCCGTCCTATGTCCTCGGCACAGCAGGTTATAACCCTTGTTTGTGCAATAGGTAAAAAATTCGCCGCACTTGCACCGAGCGAAATAAAGCCTTATCAGGCAAGGCTTCTTGATTATTTTGAGAACACTCATTTTGATATAATCAACGAAATTGAGCAAACACACGATTTATCGCCCGAGCTTAAAGAAAAAATACTTAAAGCGGCAGATGAATTCGGAAAGGCGAATAATGGCTAACGCAAGAGAAATTCAAGGAAGAATTAAATCTATAAAGGACACTATGAAAATAACAAACGCTATGTATATGGTGTCTTCTTCAAAGCTTCAAAAGGCAAGGCGTGATGTTAAAAACACAGAGCCGTTTTTCTATATGATTCAGGACGGACTTGCAAAAATACTTAATATTGCTCCCGAAGCAGGAAACACCTTCTTCAATGAACGCTCCGAAAGAACGGGAAGCAACAGAAGAAAGGGCTTTCTTGTTATAACTGCCGATAAGGGACTTGCAGGCGCTTATAACCATAATGTTATCAAAATGGCAGAGGAAAGCGCTGCAATGGATGAGCATAATATGCTTTTTATTGTAGGTCAGGTTGGGCGCCATTATTTTGAGCACAGAAAAATTCCGATTGATATTAATTTCAGATATACCGCTCAAAACCCAACAATGAACCGTGCAAGGCACATTGCAAAAACGCTTGTTGAGCTCTTTGTAAGCGAAAAGCTTGATGAGGTTTATGTTGTTTACACTCGTATGGTTAATTCCATAACCGTTGAGCCTGTTATGACGAAGCTTCTTCCGCTGAAAAGAGAGCATATAGAGATAAGAGATAAAAATAATTATTATGAGCATGCTGATTTTATGCCAGATGCGCAAACCGTTTTCAACAACATTGTTCCCGATTATGTTGCAGGCTTTATTTACGGTGCGCTTATTGAGTCGTATTGCAGTGAGCACAATGCACGAATGATGGCTATGCAAACTGCAAGCGAAGCGGCAACAGATATGCTCAGGCAGCTTGATATTCAGTATAACCGTGCAAGGCAAGCGGCGATAACGCAGGAGATAACAGAGGTTATTGCAGGCGCCAAGGCACAGAAAAAGAAGAATCGGGAAGGAGGGCTTCAAATATGAATAAAGGAAAAATCGTTCAGGTTATGGGTCCTGTTGTTGATGTTTATTTTGAAGGAGAGCTCCCGTCTCTTAAAGAAGCACTAACTGTTGAGGTTGACGGTAAGCATCTTGTTATGGAGGTTTCCCAGCATATCGGCGCAGGCACAGTTAGGTGTATAATGCTTGCTGCTTCAGAGGGACTTCATAAGGATATGGATGTAATTGCGCAGGGAACGGCAATTTCCGTTCCCGTCGGCAGAAAATGCCTTGGCAGACTTTTTAATGTAACCGGCGAAACGATAGACGGGCTTAAAAGCCTTGAAAATGAACAGCGTTGGGAAATTCACAGAAGGCCTCCGTCATTTGATGAGCAGTCTGCCGAAACGCAGATACTTGAAACGGGAATTAAGGTTATAGATTTGCTGACTCCTTATGCAAAGGGCGGTAAAATCGGACTTTTCGGCGGTGCCGGAGTCGGCAAAACCGTTCTTATTCAGGAGCTTATAACAAATATCGCAAATGAGCACGGCGGCTATTCTATTTTCACAGGCGTAGGCGAGCGTTCAAGAGAGGGAAATGACCTTTGGAATGAAATGAAGGAATCAGGCGTTATCAATAAAACCGCCCTTGTTTTCGGCCAAATGAACGAGCCTCCCGGAGCGCGTATGCGTGTTGCCGAAACGGGGCTCACAATGGCGGAATATTTCCGTGATGTTGAGCATCAGGATGTGCTCCTTTTCATTGATAATATATTCAGATTTGTTCAGGCAGGCTCGGAGGTTTCGGCACTTCTCGGCAGAATGCCCTCTGCGGTTGGATATCAGCCAACTCTTGCAACGGATGTGGGCGAGCTTGAAGAAAGAATTACCTCAACACGAAACGGCTCAATAACCTCTGTTCAGGCGGTTTATGTTCCTGCCGATGATTTAACGGACCCTGCCCCTGCAACAACCTTTGCCCATCTTGACGCAACAACGGTTCTTTCAAGAAAAATTGTTGAAAAGGGTATTTATCCCGCAGTTGATCCTCTTGAATCAAACAGCCGTATTCTTGAAGCGGATATTGTTGGCGAGGAGCATTATGAGGTTGCACGCAGAGTTCAGGAATATCTGCAAAAATATAAAGAATTGCAGGATATTATTGCAATTCTCGGTATGGAAGAGCTTTCCGAGGAGGATAAGCAAACCGTTTACCGTGCAAGAAAAATCGAAAAATTCCTTTCCCAGCCCTTCCATGTTGCGGAAATGTTCACGGGCTTAAAGGGTGTTTATGTTCCCGTTGCCGAAACGGTAAGAGGATTTAAGGCAATTATAGACGGCGAGGTTGACGGTATTCCCGAGCAGGCGTTCTTTAATGTCGGCACACTTGATGATGTTTACAGAAAAGCAGAGGAAATGAAATAATGGAAGCCTTTAAGATTAAAATAATTGCTTCAAACAAGGTGTTTTATGACGGTATGGCGCAAAGCCTGACCGTTCCGTATTTAGACGGCGGAACGGTAACCTTTCTTGCACATCACGAAAACGCCGTTGTTCCAATAGATGTGGGCGAAATGAGACTCAAAACGGAAAGCGGAGAAATTATAGAGGCATTTGTAAGTGATGGCTTTCTTGAATTTTTGTCAAATGAGGCAACAATGATTTGCGTTTCCGTTGAAAATCCCGAGGAAATAGACACAAGGCGTGCCGAGGAGGCAAAATACCGTGCCGAGGAGGAGCTTCGCCAAAAGATGAGCCAGATTGACTATTACGCAACAAAGGCAAATCTTTCTCGCGCCATGGAGCGAATTAAGGTTAAAAACAGACATCAGATTTAGAAATTTTTCAAGAGGAAATCTTCATAAAAGCGGATTTCCTCTTTTTTCGGAGAATATTTATGAGTAAAATAAAATTAATTGCCTGTGATCTTGACGGAACACTTATGGCGCCCGATCATTTAACAGTAACCGAAAGAACGAAAAACGCACTTTTGCAGGCGCATAATAACGGAGTGAAAATTGCAGTTGCAACGGGAAGAACGCTTTCTGTTATATATGATGTTATCAATCAAATTCCGTTTGCCGATTATGTTGTTTATTCAAACGGTGCGGCGATCTGCGATTTGAATACGGCAAAAACCGTTTTCAGCAGCTATATGAGCAAAAAGGCCGTTTGCTCGGTTGTTGATTTCCTTGAAAAATATCCCGTATATTATGAGGTTTATTCGGGCGGCTGTCAGTATGCGCAGGCAGATAAGGCAGGCTATTTTGAGAATAACGGGCTTCCCGAGGAATTTCTTGAAAAATATTTGGAGTCTGTTAAATTCTGTGATAATCTTTGTGAATTTGCAAAAAGCAATCCGGTTGAAAAGATAAATCTTTATTATTTTAACGGAAAATATCTTGATGAAATAAGAGATTATCTATTTTCACTTTCCGATATAGACCGCACCTCTCCCGTCGGCGGAGATATTGAAATGACTGCAAAGGGTGTTGATAAGGCGTATGCTCTTGAAGGCCTTTGCGGCGGGCTCGGCATTTCCTCCGATAATGTTATGGCTTTCGGAGATGCCGATAACGATATAAAGATGCTCTCCTATGCAGGCTTGGGAGTTGCTATGGGAAATGCAGATGAAAAATGCAAGGAAAGTGCAAATTATGTTACGCTTTCAAATGCAGAGGACGGCGTTGCCGCAGCAGTTGAAAAATTTGTTCTCGGCAAAAAGCCAAGGCTTCTCGTTTCTGCCTGCCTGCTCGGAAGAAACTGCAAGTATAACGGCACCAATAATGAAAACAAGGCGGTTATTGCTCTTTCGGAGCATTTTGATATTGTGCCCGTTTGCCCGGAATGTCTTGCAGGGCTTGAAATTCCGAGAGAGCCGAATGAAATTTTAAACGGCAGGGTTGTTTCAAAAAGCGGCAGGGATTTAACCGCCGAATATAATGACGGAGCCGAAAAAACGCTTTATTTTGCAGAGGAGGCAAACGCCCGTTTTGCAGTTATGAAGGAAAGAAGCCCCTCCTGCGGAAAGGGATTTGTTTATGACGGAACCTTTTCCGGCAAAACGGTTAAGGGAAACGGAATTGCAGCTCAAAGGCTGATTGACGGCGGCGTGCTTGTTTTCGGAGAAACTCAAATTGATAAATTGCTTGACGAAATTGAACCGTAAGGATATAATTATAATGTAATCAGGAATGTCCGTTTACTTATGGACAGAAAGGCAGTAAATAATATGGATATTAAAAAAATTATTGCGGTTGTTTTATCTGTTTGCGTTATAGCCGGTCTTGCAATAACTCTTTCCTCGTGCTCTTCAAAGGAGGAAACAACAACGGTTATAACAACCGATAATGCAGTTGTTAAAAAATCCGATTGCATAGAGGTTATTAAAAGCTACACAACCGAGGAGCTCGGTCTTGAAGGCACATGGGATGATTATAATTTCGTCGGTCATGTTCCCGACGGCGTTGAGATTAAGGACGGCACACACGACGGCTACTATATTGAGGTTAAGGTTGGAAATAAAACCCAAAACGAAGACGGAACAAATAAAATCGAAATAAGCGGAGATTATTTCATAAGCTTTGACGGAAAAACAATTTTATCTTATGATGCGTCAACAGGTGTTTATACTCCTCTTGCGAATGTTCACACCGTTTATGATGTGCAGGCTCAAACAACCGGCGACGCACAGTAAAGCAGTAATAATAATTAAGCACCTTTCTTATTAATTTAGGAAGGGTGCTTTTTGTTAATTTTACAAACAGACTCTTTTGTTTGTTGAAAATCCCGTCGGATTGTGGTATGATAATTTAGTAAAGGAGTGCAGAATTTTATGAAAAAGGTTTCTTTTAGATCAGGAGTGCATCCTTTTGAAGGAAAAAGCTTCTCCGAAAATAAAGAGATAGTAAAAATTCCCGCTGCCGAAATTATGGTTTTTCCGATGAGCCAGCATATCGGCGCACCTGCAAAGCCGCTCGTTAAGGCGGGCGACAGAGTTTTAAAGGGTATGAAAATAGCAGAGGCGTCCTCTTTTATTTCAAGCCCCGTTTTTTCTTCTGTTTCGGGCAAGGTGAAGGCAATAGAACAGCGTGCCGCAGTTAACGGCTCCGTTTGCGATTGCATCGTTGTTGAAAATGATTTTCTCGATGAATGTGCAGAGGGCTTTGCACAGGTCAGAAATCCTAACGATATTCCAAGCGGCGAGCTTGCAAAAATCATTTCCGAAAGCGGCATAGTGGGTATGGGCGGTGCAGGCTTCCCAACAGGCGTTAAGCTTTCTCCAAAGAATGCAGACGATATAGATTATCTTATAATCAACGGCGCTGAATGTGAGCCTTATCTAACATCAGACTACCGCTTAATGCTTGAAAGAACGGGAAATATTCTTATGGGCGTTTCCGTTGCTCTTCGCCTTTTCAAAAAGGCAAGGGCGGTTGTTGCCGTTGAGGATAATAAGCCCGAGGCAATCAAGGCGTTTGAGGCGCAGTGTGCAGGGCTTGATAATATCAGCGTTATGAAGCTGAAAACAAGATATCCGCAGGGCGGCGAAAGAAGATTAATTGCTTCCGTTACGGGCAGAAAAATTAATTCGCATCTTCTTCCCGCCGATGCCGGAGTTGTTGTTTTAAATATTGCAACGGCTTATGCGATTTATGAGGCGGTTTGCTGCAATATGCCGCTTATTCACCGTGTTGTAACAATAACGGGCGATGGCGTCAATGCTCCGTGTAATGCCGATGTTCTTATCGGAACTCCCGTTTCGTTTCTTATGGAAAGGTGCGGCGGATTAAAGGAAAATGCCGTTAAGCTTATTTCGGGCGGTCCTATGATGGGAATGGCATTGCCAAGCCTTGATTATCCCGTAACAAAAACATTCTCGTCTGTTCTTGCATTAACAAGCGATGATGTTGAAAAAATGAAAACAACGGCATGTATCCGTTGCGGCAGGTGCGTTAATGCCTGCCCTGAAAATCTTGTTCCTCAGCTGATGGCACATGCTGCCAATGCAGAGGATTATGAGCGCTTTGAAATGCTCAACGGCATGGAATGTATTGAATGCGGCTGCTGCACCTATGTTTGCCCCGCAAAAAGACCGTTAACTCAAACCTTTAAGCTTGCAAAGGCTAAGGTCAGAGCAACAAAGGTTGCAAAGTAAAGGAGGCTGAATAAATAATGTATAATGTTTCTGTTTCCCCGCATGTAAGGGATAAAAGTTCAACCTCAAAAATAATGCTTGATGTGTGCATAGCGCTTGTGCCCACTCTTACCTTCGGCGTTATTCATTTTGGATTAAATGCGCTAATCGTTATTATTTCATCGGTTTTAAGCTGCGTTATATCCGAAGCCGTTTTTGAGCTTATTGTTAAAAAGCCGCTCACAATCGGCGATTTAAGCGCAGTTGTAACAGGTCTTATTCTTGCCTTGAATATGCCGCCCAATGTTGCGTGGTGGGTTCCCGCAGTCGGCGGTGTGTTTGCAATAGTGGTAATAAAAATGCTCTTCGGCGGCATCGGTCAAAATATTATGAACCCCGCACTCGGCGCAAGGTGCTTTTTACTGATTTCCTTTGCTTCAAGAATGACCGATTTTTCCGTTGACGGCGTTTCGGGTGCAACTCCTCTTGCACAGTTAAAGGCAGGGGAAAGCATAGATTTGCTCAATGCCTTTATCGGCTTCCAAAACGGCTGCATAGGCGAGGTTTCTGCGCTTGCAATTCTTATCGGCCTTGCATATCTTTTGATAAGAAGGGTAATTTCAATCAGAATTCCGGGAATATACATACTTTCGGCAATGGCTTTCATATTCCTGTTTAATATTCCGAGCGGTGTCCCGAGTGGCAATTATATGCTCGGTCAGCTTCTCACGGGAGGCCTTCTTGCAGGTGCGGTGTTTATGGCAACTGATTACACAACAAGCCCGATAACAAAGGGCGGTCAGGTTATTTATGCGCTTTTGCTTGGATTCTTAACCGCTGTTTTCCGTGTTCTCGGTTCAAGTGCAGAGGGTGTTTCTTATGCAATTATCATAAGCAACCTCGTTGTTCCGCTTATTGAAAAAATATCTGTTCCGAAGGCGTTCGGTATGACTAAAAAGGAAGAGGTGTAAGGCTATGGGAAAATCCAAAATATTTAAAAATTGCCTTGCGCTTCTGCTTATAACACTTGTTGCAGGCGCAGCGCTTGCATGTGTAAACGAAATAACGAAGGCGCCTATCGCAAGGGCAGAGGAGCAAGCAAAGCTTGATGCGTATAATACGGTTTTTTCGGATGCACAGTTTGTTAAGCTTGATAATGAGCAGGAGCTTCTTGCAATTGCAAACGGCTCCGAATCCGTCTGCACGGTTGATGAGGTGCTTGCCGCAGAGGATGAAAACGGCAATGTTTTAGGCTATGTAATGTCGGTAACCTCTCCGCTCGGCTATGGAGGAGATATAAAAATGGCAGTTGGCATATCCTCCGAAAGCAACACGATAACAGGCTTTTCCGTTCTTTCAAACAGTGAAACGGCGGGGCTTGGAGCTAAATGCACCGATGAGGAGTTTTCATCGCAGTTTGCAGGAAAAACGGCAGACGGCATTGAATATGTTAAGGGCGGCGGTGCACAGGGCGATAATCAAATAGACGCCATCAGCGGCGCAACAATAACAACAAACGCAGTAACCCAAGGCGTAAACAGCGCTCTTGATCTTTATAATAACTGTTTAAAGGAGGGGTAATCATTGAAAGCAATTCTTGAAAGACTTAAAAACGGAATTATAACGGAAAACCCCACCTTTGTTCTTATGCTCGGTATGTGCCCCACTCTTGCGGTAACAACCTCGGCAATAAACGGTATCGGAATGGGACTTGCAACAACCGTTGTTCTTGTTATGAGCAATATGCTTATTTCAATTCTCAGAAAGGTTATTCCAAACGGCGTTAGAATGCCTGCTTATATAGTTATTGTTGCTTCATTCGTAACAATAGTTCAAATGCTTCTTCACGCTTATGTAACCTCGCTTTATGACTCGCTCGGAATTTATATTCCGCTTATAGTTGTAAACTGTATAATCCTCGGCAGAGCGGAAAGCTATGCCTCTAAAAATAAGGTTATCCCCTCAATTTTCGACGGTATCGGAATGGGGCTCGGCTTCACAATCGGCTTAACCTCAATCGGAATTGTTCGTGAGCTTATCGGCGCAGGAACGGTTTTCGGCTTGCAGGTGCTTCCGAAAAGCTATGAGGGCGTTTCAATATTTATTCTTGCTCCCGGTGCGTTTCTTGTTCTTGCGTTTCTTTGCGCTCTTCAAAACAAGCTCGGAGTTAAGGGTGCAAACCGCCATGTTAAAGGGCATGATGCCTGCGGCGGAGATTGCCTTAACTGTTCTCTTTCCTGTAACGGAAAGCAGGTTGAAAAGGAGGGCGTTAAATAATGGTTAAAACTTTGTTTCTTGTTCTTCTCACAACTGCATTAATCAATAATGTTGTTTTAAGCCAGTTCCTCGGTATCTGTCCCTTCCTCGGCGTTTCAAAAAATGTTAAAACCGCCGCAGGTATGGGCGGCGCGGTTATATTCGTTATAACAATTGCAAGCGCCGTAACAAATTTGCTTTTCACAGGTGTTATCCAAAAATTAGGCATTGAATATTTAAACACAATTATATTTATTCTTGTTATAGCGGCTCTCGTTCAATTTATTGAGCTTTTCCTTAAAAGGTTTGTTCCAAAGCTTCATCAGGCGCTCGGTGTTTATCTTCCGCTTATAACAACAAACTGTGCCGTTCTCGGCGTTGCGCTCACCAATGTTCAGGAGGGCAATAATTTCATAACCGCCGTTGTAACGGGCTTCGGAACTGCCTGTGGCTTTGCAGTTGCAATAATAATCCTTGCAGGCATCCGTGAAAAAACAGAGCATAATGATATTCCAAAGGCTTTTCAAGGCACTCCGGCGGTTCTTTTAACTGCGTGCCTTATGGCAATAGCCTTTTACGGCTTTAATGTTTTGGCGTAGGAGGTTTGATTTATGAGCTTACAGAATATTTTAATTGCAACCGCCGTTGTTGCGGCAGTAGGACTTGTTATCGCAATAGTTTTAAGTATTGCCGAAAAGGCGTTTCATGTTGATATAGACGAAAAGGAGCTTGCAATCAGAGATTGCCTTGCAGGCAACAACTGCGGAGCATGCGGATATGCCGGCTGTGATGCGCTTGCAAAGGCAATAGCAACCGGTGAAGCACCCGTAACCGCCTGCCCCTCGGCAGGTAAATCGGGAGCAGATAAAATTGCTTCCATTATGGGCGTTGAAGCAGGAGAGTTTGTTCGTAAAACGGCATTTGTTCGTTGCTCGGGCACCTGTGATGTGCGCCATCAAACATATCATTATTTCGGCACAAAAACCTGTGCCTCTGTTAAGACGGCGCTCGGAAGAGGCGATATGACTTGCAGCTACGGCTGTCTTGGCTTTGGAAGCTGTGCAAATGCGTGCGATAATCAGGCAATCCGTATTATTAACGGAAAAGCAGTTGTAGAATCGGATTTGTGCATTGCCTGCGGAAAATGCGTCAAGGCATGTCCGCAGAACCTCATAGAGATTGTTCCCTATGAGTCGAAATACAGGGTTCAGTGTCATAATCAGCAAAAGGGCAAGGCGGTTAAGGTTAACTGCGACGCCGGCTGTATCGGCTGCGGACTCTGTGAGCGAAATTGCCCGAATGACGCTATAAAGGTAACCGATAACATTGCAAAAATTGATTACGATAAATGCGTTGAATGCGGT
Source organism: uncultured Oscillospiraceae bacterium (assembly GCA_900543795.1). Lineage (GTDB taxonomy): Bacteria > Bacillota > Clostridia > Oscillospirales > Acutalibacteraceae > Eubacterium_R. Next base: position 11,114 of record UQSH01000027.1, read on the forward strand.
TTATGCGCTCAAAAATGTCCTTCAAAGGTTATAAGAATTTACGGTTAATTTGTTTAAAAAGGGGAGAGAATTATGAAAAAAATTATTTCGGCAGCTCTCTCCCTTTTATTTTTGCTTTCCCTTTGCTCCTGCTCGGCGGAAAATTCCGTGCAAAAAAAGGAAATGTATAAAAAAGATTTTATAGATTTGTTTGATACGGCATCGTCAATAACTGCTGCCGATGCTTCTCAGCAGTCCTTTAATGAGCATTTTGAAGCCGTTTATGCCGAGCTTGAAGAGTATTCCCGCCTGTTTGATATCTATAATTCATACGGCGATTTGGTTAATTTAAAATATATTAACGAAAATGCAGGCATCTCTCCCGTTAAGGCAGATAAAAAAATTCTTGATTTGCTTGAATATGCAGTTGAGGTTTATGATTTAACGCAGGGAAGGGTTAATATAACGCTCGGTGCCGTTCTTTCCGTTTGGCACGCAGAGCGTGAAAACGGGATTAATTCTCCCGAAAGCGCAAAGCTGCCCGATATGTCTGTTTTGCAGGAAAAGGCAAAAAGCGCAGATATAAATAATCTTGTTATTGACAGGGAAAACGGCACGGTTTTTTTCAAAAATTCGGATATGCGCCTTGATGTCGGCGCAATTGCAAAGGGCTATGTCTGTGAAAAAATAAGTGAATTTATTGTTGAAAATAATATTTGGAGCAGCGCACTCATAAATCTCGGCGGCAACATAAAAACCGTTGGCTATAAATATGATGACGGTAAAACGGAATTTTCTGTTGGAATAGAAAGTCCCTCCGGCAGTGATTATGCGTGCGTTATCAATGCTTCGTGCGGAAAAACCCGCCGCAACGGCGGGCGATTATCAGCGTTATTATACGGTGAACGGCAAAAAATATTGCCATATAATTAATCCCGAAACGCTTATGCCTGCCGAATATGTCAGCGCAGCTTGTGTTGTTTGCAATGATTCTGCGCTTGCAGATTCGCTTTCAACCGCCCTTTTTAATATGAGCGTTGAAAACGGCAGGGCGTTTGTTGAGTCGCTCGGTGGAGTTGAAGCGGTTTGGACCGATAAAAACGGAAAGGTTTATTATTCTTCCGGCTTTGAGGATTTGATTAGGAAATGAAAAAGGCGTTTAAGAAATGGGATTTTGTTGTTCTTTCGGCGGTGCTTTTATGCTCCGTCATTGCCTTTTTATGCCTAAATACCTTTAATAACGAAGCAGGAAGCTATGTAACGGTTGAGGTAAACGGAGAAGAGCAGGCAAATCTTCCTCTTGATGAGGATACCGTTTACGATATAATAATAAACGGCAGGGTGGCAAACACGGTTAGTATATGCAATTCTGAGGTATCGGTTTCCTATGCGGATTGCCCTGATGAGATTTGCCGAAATCAAAGGGCAATTTCCAAGGCTGGCGAAAGCATAGTCTGCCTGCCGAATAAGGTTATTATAAGCGTTAAGGGCGGCTCAAATGAGCAGATAGACGGGGTAGCAAGATGAACACAAGGGCGAAAAAAACTGCATATTATGCGCTTTGTATTGCACTTGCCTTCGTTTTTTCCTATCTTGAAAGCCTTATTCCGCTCAATATCGGCGTTCCCGGAATAAAGCTCGGGCTCGCAAATCTTGTTGTTGTTGCCGCACTTTATGTTATGGGCGACAGAGACGCATTTATAATATCAATGATAAGAATTTTGCTTTGCGGCTTAACATTCGGAGGCGTGTTTTCTCTTGTTTACAGCTTTGCAGGGGGCATTCTTTCGTTTGCGGTTATGCTTTTGGCAAAAAGAAGTAAAAGGCTTTCCGTGCTTGGAGTTTCCGTTTTAGGTGCGGCGGTGCATAATGTTGGTCAGATTGCCGCTGCCGCAGCAGTTATGGAGAATGCAGGAGTATTCTATTATCTGCCCGTGCTTCTCTTATCGGGTGCCGTAACGGGTGCACTTATAGGAATTTTGTCAGGCACGGTAATATCGCGCATAGAAAAGTTAAGGATTGATTAGTATGATTATTTCGTATAAGGGCATAAAGCCGAATGCGTCTAAGGCGGCTTTTGTTGCCGAAAATGCAGTTGTTGCAGGCAATGTAACGCTTGAAGCAGGCAGCTCAATATGGTTTTGCGCAGTTGTTAGGGCGGAGGAAGAGAGTGTAGCCGTCGGCGAGTACAGTAATGTTCAGGATAACTGCACAGTGCATTCTTCAAAGGGCTTCCCCGTTAAAATCGGCAGTAATGTAACAATAGGTCATAATGCGGTTGTTCACGGCTGTACGGTTGGCGACGGCAGCCTTATCGGTATGAACGCAACAATTTTAAACGGTGCAAAAATAGGAAAAAACTGCCTTGTTGGTGCAGGTGCTCTCGTTACTGAAAATAAATCCTTCCCCGATAACACCTTGATTTTGGGCGTTCCTGCAAGGGCGGTCGGCACAATAGACGAGGAGGCGGTAAGGCAGATTGCCGAAAATGCACAAGCCTATCTGAAAAAAGCAAATGAGTATGGCTCGCTCGGTATTCAGGCAAAGCCTCTGTAAAGCCAAGAACATTTCGGAGATTAATATGATAGCTTCTTTCAGGCTTTGAAGGACGGGTGTTTAAATGAATAACGGAGCGTGAAGATAAAATTTTCATTTCTCGTTAATTTGTGTTGAAAAAAATTCGTCAGCGTGTTAAAATACTATTGAAAAAAATAGGAGGTATAATTATGGCTTGGTTTGTAGTTCCTGCGGCAGAGGCTGTTATCGTAACCGCCGCCGCATTAATAATTAAAAAGAAAGAGCAAAAGCTTAATGCACCAAGGCTTGAAGGCGCTTCAATCAGCGATATTCAGGCAGAGCAGAAGGCAAAAAAGCCCTCTGTATCGAAAAAATTGGGCTGGCTTGCAAGGCTCCTTTGGGGAGGAGTTGTGCTTCTTGCATTTGAGCATCTTTGGCACGGAGAAATAACTCCGTATCCGCCGTTTTTAACTGCGATGAGCAGTCCTGCGGCAACTCGGGAAATGCTTTCGGAAATGGCAACGGTGGGCACGGCGATGGCGTGTGTTGTAACTGCGGCTTGGGGTATGCTTTGTGCGTTTGCGGATTTGAAATTTAAAAAGAGCAAATGTGAAGAAAAGCCTGTCAGCTCTGCTCAAGGGCAGTAATCAGGGAGAATGATATGCATCTTATTATCACTCTTTTTTGTGCGGCTTTAAGCACTTTTCTATGGTATAAAGGCTTGCCGAATGATAAGTACAAAATAAGCACATTATGCTGGCTCTTTTGGGGTGCTTCGCTTATGTGGGGCGTTGATGCCGTTTTTGAGTATAAGGAGCTCGGCGCACAGCTTTTCGCTCCGTCTGCGGCAGATATGCTGAATGACGCTTATCTCGGGATTTCCTGTGCGGTGCTTGCACTCGTTGTTTGGATTGCGGTTTTGCTTATAAAAGACCCAAAGGGAGCCTTTGGCAGAAAAAAAGGTTAAAATAAAACACAAAAAGCTTTGGACGCTCTGCATTTTTGAGCGTCCTTTTTTGTTGACTAATAATCATTATTATAATATAATTAAATATATATAATTTTTGAGAGTGATGAAATGACAAGTGTTGAGGAGCTTAAAAAACTAAATATTGAAATGCCGTCGGAGCAGGAAATAACGGGCTGTAACGGCTTTTATAACAGGGTTGTAAAAAGGTTTCTTGATTTGGTTTTTTCCGTTTTGCTTTTTATCATTCTTTTGCCTCTTTATTTTATTATTTCAATAATGATAGTTGCAGATGACGGTGCTCCTGTTTTTTACAGAGCACAAAGAGGAGGCTACAAAAACAGAAGCTTCAATATATATAAGTTCAGAACAATGGTTAAGAATGCCGATAAAATCGGCGGCGGAACAACTGCCCTTAACGATTCAAGAATAACCAAAATCGGCAATTTTTTAAGAAAAACCAAGCTTGATGAAACGGCAAATTTAATTAATATAATTCGCGGAGAAATGAGCTTTATCGGCCCGAGGCCCGAGCTTATTCGCTACACCGAAAAATATGAAGGCGTTGAGAAATACATATTTGAGGTTCGACCCGGTATAACGGATTACAGCTCCGATGTTTTTATAAATCTTGATGAAATAGTGGGCAGTGAAAACGCAGATGAAATGTATGAAAAATATGTTCTTGCAAATAAAAATGCGTTAAGGGTGCGGTATGCCGCCGAGGTTTCATTTAAAACGGATATAAAAATATTTTTCAAAACGGTTTTCGATGTTTTGAAAAAAGCGATTTCTTTTATCTTTAAGAAATAACAGTTGGTGTTTTTATGGAATATATCAAATTAAAGAATTCGGATTTAACGGTTTCCCGAATTTGTATGGGCGGTTGCCCGATGGGAGGCTACGGATGGGGAGATGTCAGCGAAAGAGAGCTGATAAAGGCAGTTCAAACGGCACTTGATAACGGCGTTAATTTTTTTGACACCGCCGACACCTATGGTCTCGGTCAGTCGGAAATAACTCTTTCAAAGGCTTTGGGAAAAAGCAGGCATAATGCAGTTATTTCCGACAAATTCGGAGTTAGGGCAGAGAGGGGAAGGCCGACGGCTTATGACAACAGCCGTGATTATATTATAAAGGCGTGCGAGGCCTCTCTCAAAAGGCTAAACACCGATTATATTGATATTTATACTGTTCATTACAGAGACGGCAAAACGCCTCTTTGCGAGGTTGCCGAAACATTAGATGAGCTGAAAAAGCAGGGGAAAATCAGATATTATGCGCTTTCAAATATCAATTCTTCTGACGAAAAAGAGCTTGAAGGGCTAAAAGGAAAATTCGTTTCGTTTCAAAATGAGTATTCTCTTGCTTGCCGAAAAAACGAAAGGGATATGATTGCCTTTTCCGAAAAATATAATTTAACTCCGTTAACATGGGGCTCTCTCGGGCAGGGAATTTTGAGCGGAAAATATAACTTGAATAATGTTGATTTTTCGGAAAATGACAGACGGTCAAGAGATATATATGTTAATTTTCACGGAGAAAAGCTCAAAAAAAATCTTGAAATTGTTGAAAGGCTGAAAGAGATTTCTGCTTGTGTGGACAAGCCTGTTTCGGCTGTTGCCATAAGGTTTATTCTTGATTATTTAAAGGACAGCGCCGTGCTTGTCGGAGTGAAAACTCCACAGCAGATTTTATCGAATATTGAAGCAACGGGCTGGAATTTAAGCGAGAATCAGATGAATATTTTGCTTGACGCTTCGGCGGATTAAACGGGGAGGGAGAAAAATGACAAGCGAACAGCTTGCTTGGAAAATAAGGCGCCACGGTATTGAGATGACTCATTTATCGGGTGGCTCGCATATAGGCTCGGTGTTAAGCGTTGCGGATATTCTTGCCGTTATGTATAACGATGTTTTAAATGTTTATCCCGATAAGCCTAATGCTCCCGAAAGAGACAGGGTTATTCTTTCAAAGGGGCATGCGGGTGCGGCTATATATGCGGCTCTTGCCGAAAAAGGATTTTTTCCTGTTGAGGAGTTGAAAACTCATTACCAAAACGGTTCAAGACTTTCGGGCCATGTTTCCCATAAGGGCGTTCCAGGAGTTGATTTTTCAACAGGCTCTCTCGGCCATGGGCTTTCCGTAGGTGTCGGAATGGCAATGGCGGCAAAAACGGATTCAAACAATTATCGGGTTTATGTTATCCTCGGCGACGGCGAATGTGATGAGGGCTCTGTTTGGGAGGCGGCATTGGTTGCTAATCATTATCAGCTTGATAATCTTGTTGCTGTAATAGACCACAATAAAATGCAAAGTCTTGATTTTTGCGAAAACACTATTAAGCTTAATCCCTTTGCAGATAAATGGAGGTCTTTTGGCTGGAATGTTATTGATATAGACGGTCATAAACACGAGGAATTGAAAAAAGCATTTAACGAAGCAAAGAGCGTTAAGGGAAAGCCAACCGTTATAATTGCAAACACGGTTAAGGGCAAGGGCGTTTCCTTTATGGAAAACGATATCCTTTGGCATTACAGATTTCCTCACGACGGCTGGGAATACGATGACGCTCTTGAAGAGCTTCACAAGTCTATGCCGGTCGGAATAACCGACCCTTATGATGAATGAAAACGGGTGATGAGCATTGAGAGATACATTTGTTAAAACATTAATTGAAATAGCCGAAAAGGATAAGAATGTTGTTCTTATAACGGGAGATCTCGGCTTTGGAGTGCTTAAACCGTTTTGGGAAAAGCTTCCGAATCAGTTTATTAATGCCGGAATAGCCGAGCAGAATATGACCGGTCTTGCCGCAGGAATGGCTCTTGCGGGAAAAACCGTTTTCACTTATTCAATCGGTAATTTCCCGACTTTAAGGTGCATTGAGCAAATAAGAAACGATTGTGCCTATCATAATGCAAATGTAAAAATAGTGTGCGTCGGCGGCGGCTTTACTTACGGTTCGCTCGGTATGAGCCATCACGCAACAGAGGACATTGCCGTTATGCGCTCAATGCCCGATATAACGGTAACTGCACCGGGAGATTTAACGGAGGCAGTTGAATGTACAAGGGCAATTTATAAGAAGCCGGGAACCTGCTATTTAAGACTCGGCAGAGGCGGAGAACCGAAAATTCATAACAAAATTGAGAATTTCGAGCTCGGTAAGGCGCTTAAAATTAAAGACGGAGATGATATTGCTGTCTATTCAACGGGAGCAATATTTGAAGAAGCAAACAAGGCAGTTGAAATGCTTTCAAGGCAAAACATTAATGCTTCGCTTTATACCTTTCCAACTGTTAAGCCGATAGATGTTGAAGCAATTAAGGAGTGCGCTTCGCAGTGCAGGCTGATAGTAACGGTTGAGGAGCACAATATCATCGGCGGCTTCGGCAGTGCAGTTGCAGAGGTTCTTTCAGAGATTGAGGGCAAAGCAAAGCTCATCAGAATAGGTCTTAACGATAGATATTCTTCAATAGTGGGAACTCAAAACTATTTAAGAGCTCAATATGGTATGGATGCACAGTCAATTTATAATCGTATTTTAAGCGAAATTTAATTTTCAAGGGGAATGCAGTATGGGCAAAAAAATATTGATAACCGCAACAGAGCTGCATTTAATTCAGTTTTGGACAGAGCATATAAAAGGCTTAATTGAAAATTCAAACACGGTTGATATTGTTTGCTCAAATATCGGCGGCAGGCTCGAAGAGTTGAAGAAGCGGCTCAGAGAATGCGGAAATCCTCGGCTGAACGTTGTCAGCCTGCAAAGAAGCCCTTCTTCTCCCAAAAATCTTTTGGGCTATTTTCAGTTAAGAAAATATTTTAAAGAAAACGATTATGATGTTGTTATAACTAATGAGCCCGTTATGGGGGTTATGACCCGTCTTGCGGCAAGAACGGTGCGCAAAAGGGGAGCGAAGGTTATATATTTTGCACACGGCTTTCATTTTTGGAAGGGTGCACCGTTTTTAAATTGGGCGTTGTTTTATCCAATTGAAAAAATCGGCTCGCATTTTGCCGATGTGATAGTAACAATGAATTCAGAGGATTATGCTCTTGCAAAAAGGCATTTTAATTGCGCCGAAATTAAATATACTTACGGCATAGGCATTGATTTATCGGAATTTGTTTTTGACGAAAAAACAAGAAAAGAAAAAAGAAAAAGCCTTAATATCAATGATGATGAGTTTGTTTTCTTTTCAGCCGCCGAGCTTTCGACAAGAAAAAATCTTATTTTGGCGTTGCAGATTGTTAAGCGAATGCACGATAAAGGCTTTAAGGTTAGGTATTTTGTTAGAGGAACAGGACCTCTTGAAGATAAATTGAAAGAATACATAACCGAAAACAAGCTTGAAAATATCGTTTCTTTAATGGGCTACGGAAAGGATATTAAGGAAATGTGTCTTGCTGCTGATGCTTTTTTGTTTACCTCAAAGCAGGAAGGCTTACCTGCCGCAGTTATGGAGGCTATGAGCTGTAATCTGCCGTGTCTTGCGTCGGATATCAGAGGTGTAAACGACCTGATACAAAACGGAAAGGGTGGGTTTGTTTGCCGATTAAATGATGTTGACGGCTTTTGCGAAAAAGCTCAAATATTAATTGAGAATAATAACGAGGATTTTAAAGGAAGGCTTACACAAAGCAACAGGGAAGTGCTTTTGCCTTATTCAAGAGAAAATGTTTTTTCCTTTATAAGCGGTTTAATTGAGTGATTATTTTAAGAAGGAGTGATAAAGTAAATGTGGATATTTATGGCAATTCTTGGCGTGTTTTTCATATTGTATTTTATCATTCCTCAAAAGCACACTTGGATTTCGTTTGTGTTTCTTGTTGTTGCTCTTGCCGTTTTGGCGTACCGTGCAGAGCCTAATCCAACAGACGATTTGGGAAGATATTTCAAGATAATAGATACTATGCGTGCAGGCGGGTGGGATAGATTTCAGCAAATGCTTGATAATAACGAATTCGATTTCGGTGCGCTTCCCGTTTGCGGATATTATTTTTATTTTATAAGCCGCCTGCCGAATAATTATTTTCTGCCGTTTTTCACGGTGCTGATTTCTTACGGCTGTAATATGCTGTTGATATATAAGGCTGCAAAAAGATTTAAGGTTGATAAGCTTTATCTTATGATTGCGCTTATATTTATGCTTTCAACATATTGGTTTTATGATGTTTACAGCGGCGTAAGAAACGGTCTTGCCTTTGCGGTATCGTTAATTTGCGTTTATTATCATTTTGTTGAAAGAAAGAATATATTACTTTGCTTTATCGGATATTTTCTTGCAATCGGTCTTCATTCCTCGGGAATAGTTCCCGTTGCACTTGCCGTTGTTGCTTGGCTTACATATAATGTTGCAAGCAAAACAATAAATATTCTTTTAATATTTGCAATAGGCGGCAGCAGTGCTTTGTTGTCATTTTTAGCAAATATAACAGATAATAGCTTTATTCAAACTCTTGCAGGAAAAACGCAATCCGCTTCGGAGGGTATGACGCTTAATTTCAGCACGAATTATCTTGTTAATGTTGCAACCTATATAGTCGGCGTAATAATTATTGCATATTGCTTTACATATATAAAAAAATATCTAACCGATATCGGCGAAAGGCGTTTTTTCAGATATGTTGAGGTTGTTATGTTTTTTATGGCAGGCTCAATCTTCAGCGTTCTTTTATTCCTGCGTATAGCAAGGTGGATTTTGCCCGTGCTCATTGCGGTTGTTTATATGGTTGGTATGCAGCTTCAAAAAAACAGAATTGACAGCGGACAGATAAATACATATTATTTGTCGAACACACCTCACGCAGAAAAAATAAGGGCTTCAAGCAAAGGTGTAACAACATTCTTTATCGTTGCGTACTGTGCAGTTCATCTTTGGTATGATGCTGCCGGAAGCAGCTTGATTTGGCTTCATTTTTAATTGCCAATGAGGAGGAATTATGGATAAAATCAGCGTTATCGTTCCTGTTTATAAGGTTGAAAAATATCTTAACAAATGCGTCCAAAGCATTGTTAATCAAACATATAAAAATCTTGAAATAATCCTTGTTGATGACGGCTCTCCCGATAATTGCCCCGAAATGTGCGATGAATGGTCGGAACGGGATAGCAGAATAAGGGTTGTTCATCAGGACAATTCAGGTGTGCTTTCCGCAAGGCTTTGCGGAGTTGAAGTTGCGCAGGGAAGGTATGTTGCCTTTGTTGATTCAGATGACTGGATTGAAAAGGATTATTTTGAATATCTATATAATCTTGCAAATTCAAATTCCGCTCAGGTTGTCTCTTGTGCATTTTACGGAGTTAATGAGGGAGAAACAGAAGCAAAAATCACTTTTGCTTTGGATGAGGAAATCAAAGCATACGGCTTTGAAGGCACCGTAAAATATATGAATGAGGATTCTCTTTGGTCAATGTGCAACAAAATATATGAACGGCATTTGTTTGATAAGCTACCCGGGCTTCCCGAAGGAATCACATTCAGCGAGGATATGATGCTCAATTATTTTATTTATAAAAATATTGATAAAATTGCAGTTTCAAATGTTCCTAAATATTACTATTTTCGTCATTCAGGCTCGGCGATTTCGGGCTGCATAACATATTCTCTTATAGATAGCTCAATGCTTGCATATAAAACAATAGACGATGATTTCGATAAAGGTTCTCCGGCTTATCCTTATCAAATTTCAAATAAGCTTCAAAATGATTACTTTTTGCTTAACAGTATTATCAGAAACCGTGCCTGCACTGATAGATATAAGGTTATAAGGAAGGACATTCTTTCGTTTAGAAGGTATATTTTCGGCAGAAAATATAAATATGCATTCAGAAAAAAAGACAGATATGCAACAGTGCTTTTGTGTTTTTGTCCGTTTGTATATAATGCACTTATTCGTTTAAGAACAAAATTGAGAGGTTATTAAAAGTTGTATTCGGATTTGATTTCAGTCATCGTTCCTGTTTATAAGGTTGAAAAATATCTTAACAAATGTGTCCAAAGCATTGTTAATCAAACATATAAAAATCTTGAAATAATACTTGTTGACGACGGCTCTCCCGATAATTGCCCCGAAATGTGCGATGAATGGGCAAAGAAGGACAGCCGCATAAAAGTAATTCATCAGGAAAATGCAGGTCTTGCCGAGGCAAGAAATTCCGGCATTAGTGTTGCAACGGGCGAATTTTTTATGTTTATTGACAGCGATGATTATGCGGAGCCTGATATGATTGAGCTTTTGCTTAATCTGTCAATGGAATATAACGCCGATGTTTCGAGCTGCGGATTTTATTTTGATTATGAAAATGATAATAAAGCAGAGGCTTGCGATTTTTCGGACAAAATTCGGATTGCCGATATTAACGAAAGAATTATTGATTTGCTAACAGGCGGATTTAGCGGAACCGTTTGGAATAAGCTTTACAGAGCAGACGCAGTTAAATCAATTTTATTTGATAAGGCAGACGGCTGCTCGGAGGATATTATGTATAATTATCGGGTGTATAAGCAGAACATAACGGCTGTGTTCTGCGGAGCTCCCAAATATCACTATCTTATAAGAAGCAGCTCTATAACAAACAGGGAGTTTACTTACGGAGCCTTTGACATTATTCGTGCAAAAAGGCTTGCTTTATGCGAGCAGGCGAATAATCCGAATGTTTTTCCTTATGCCGTTAAGGGCTTTGTTATGTCGGCGTTCATTGTGTTGAGCGGATGCATTCAAAGCAATAAATTCCCAAAGGAAAAGCAGCAGCTTGTTGATGAAATATTATCATTTAAAAAGGAAATATTAAATTCAAAAATATTTTCAAAAACCGATAAAATTAAAGTCTTGATTTTATCATTTTCACCCAAGCTTTATGAAAAAATTATTATAAGGAAGCATCTGTAATTATGAATCCGTTAATCAGCGTTATCGTTCCCGTTTATAAGGCGGAAAAGTATCTTGATAAATGCGTCCAAAGCATTGTTAATCAAACATATAAAAA
>UQSH01000028.1 GCA_900543795.1 uncultured Oscillospiraceae bacterium
TTTTAACGAAGAGTAAGGGCAATATCTGCCACGATAAACCGTGGTTCGCATTATTACCGTTACCCAACTTCATACCATTCTATGCAGGAGTCTTTTTATTGATAATTTATTTTTCAAAAACGGGATACATTCGGCGGTAAAGTGCGTTTATGTGCCTGAAATATTCACTGTCTATTGAGTCTATCGTTTCCTGTGTTGTTCTGAATCGCCAGTTTTTGTCGGGAACTCCCGGAATATTCATTCTTGCGTCTGCACCGAAGCCGCACATATCCTGAATAGAGATGATTGCAACATTTGATGCACTCCTCCAAACGCATTCAATGATTGAGCGGCAGCTTTCGCTTCTGTATCCGCCCTGCCCCCAGTCTGTTCCTTTATAGCCCGAGTAATCAAGCGCAAAGCGCCTTTCCTCCTCGCTCGCCTCCCAAAGCCAGCCGAGCAGGGTGTTGTTGTCGTGAGTGCCAACATAGTTTATGCTGTTTTGCACGGCGTTGTGCGGCAGATGGCTTGAATCGGAATTGGGATCAAAGCCGAATTGAACAACCTTCATTCCCGGAAAGCCTGTTTTTTTCAAAAGCTCAACAACATCCTCGCCAAAGGTGCCGAGATCCTCTGCAATAATAGGCGCATCGGGGAAGGCCTCAAAAACCCTGTCAAAAATATCTGTTTTCGGCCCGTCCTTCCATTCTCCTGTTTTTGCCGTTTCAGCGTCTGCGGGAATTTCCCAATAGCTTGCAAAGGCTCTGAAATGGTCTATTCTCACAATATCGTAAGTTTTAAGGGCAAAGCCTATTCTTGAAATCCACCAGGAATAGCCGTCCTTTTTCATTGCCCTCCAATTGTAAATCGGATTTCCCCAAAGCTGGCCGTTTTCGCTGAAATAATCGGGCGGAACGCCTGCAACCTTTTTTGCCGTCAGCGTTTTTTTGTCTATTTCAAAAAGGGGAAGATTAGACCAAGCGTCAACGCTGTCCATAGCAACATAAATGGGCATATCGCCTATAACGGCAATTCCGAGTGAGTTTGCATATTCCTTAATTTCAAACCATTGCTTAAAGAAAATATATTGAACAAATTTCCAAAAAGCCGCTTTTTCCTCAAACGAGTATATTTCCTTAATGCAGCTGAAATAATATGCGTGCTCCCTTTTCCATTCCCACCAAGGCCTCTCGCCGTTTTCCTCCTTTGCCGCCATATAAACGGCATAGTCGGTCAGCCACGGATTTTCAAGCTCAAATTTCTTTATTTTTAAAGCAAGCTCATCATCAATATTTAAAAATGCTTTTTTAAGAGTTTTAAGTCTTTTCTCTGCGGCGAACTCATAATCTGCCGTGTATGGCGAGCCGTGATATATGTTTTCTTCAACATCCTCTCGGCTTATCAGCCCCATATCAAAAAGCCCCTGCGGATTGATGAAAAGATAATTTCCCGCAAAGGCACTCGGCGAGCAGTAGGGACTGTTTGAGGCGTCAACGGGATTAAACGGCAAAACCTGCCAATATGTAAATCCCATTTCGTGAATTTTGTCTATAAATTTTTTAACGCCGTCTCCAAAAACGCCTATTCCGTATTCGCCGGGCACGGAGCTTATGTGGAAAAGAACTCCCGCTCCTCGTTTTTTCAGCATAAAATCACCTCTGTTTTATTTGATTTTACCAAAAAACGAGCTCTTTTGCAACCGTAGGGTAACGGTAATAATTCGAACCACGGTTTAGCGTGGCAGATATTGCCCTTACTCTGTGTTAAAAATACTCGGAATACGCAAAGTATTCCTGCCTTTTTATTATATATAATAATTTTAAATATTTTAATAAAATATTATTGAATATATTTCTTTACTTTGGTATAATTAAAAATATTATGGAATAGTGTAGGTATGTTCCATTATAAGCAGATTTGAAAGAGGTGAAATAATGGAAAATAATCAGCGCAAAACTGCCGTTATCAGCAAGGAAGAAATTAAAAAGCAAAAGGAGCTTTGCGAAAAGGTTATAGGCGTTATTTCAAAAAGATATGATAAAATGCCTCTTGCCTGCGTTATAACCTATGGCTGTCAGCAAAATGTTGCAGACAGTGAAAAAATCAAGGGTATGCTCAGCGAAATGGGCTATGGCTTCACTGAAAACAGATTTGAAGCAAAGCTGATTATTTTTAACACCTGTGCAGTCAGAGAGCACGCAGAGGATCGTGTTTTCGGAAATGTGGGAATGCTTAAATCCTATAAGCGTGAAAATCCCGATGTTATCATTGCCTGCTGCGGTTGTATGATGCAGCAGCAGCATATTGCAGATAAAATAAAGCAAAGCTTTCCGTTTGTTGATCTTGTTTTCGGCACCCATGTTGTGCACAGACTGCCGGAGCTTCTCTTTAAGGCATTAACAAGAAAGAAAAGAGTTTTTGAGCTTCCCGATACAGACGGTGCAATTGCCGAGGGAGTTCCCGTTTTAAGAGATAACGATAAAAAGGCTTGGCTCCCGATTATGTACGGCTGCAATAATTTCTGCTCCTACTGCATTGTTCCGTATGTGCGGGGCAGGGAAAGAAGCCGCGAGGCCGATATAATAGTCAGTGAGGCGCAGGAGCTTATTAAAAGCGGCTATAAGGAAATAACGCTTCTCGGTCAAAATGTTAATTCATACGGCAAGGATTTGTTTCCGCAGGTAAGCTTTGCCGAGCTTTTAAGAAAAATAAATGCGCTTGACGGAGATTTCAGAATAAGATTTATGACAAGTCATCCCAAGGATTGCACAAGGGAATTGCTTGAAGCAATGGCAAATTGCGATAAGGTTGCAAAGCATCTTCATTTGCCGTTTCAAAGCGGAAACAACCGTGTTCTTCAAGCAATGAACAGGAAATACACAAGAGAAAAATATCTTGAGCTGATAAATTACGCCAAGGAGCTTATGGGAGATGAGCTTTCGATAACCTCCGATATTATAGTAGGCTTTCCCGGAGAATCCTACGAGGAGTTTAAGGACACGCTTTCTCTTGTTGAGGAGGTTAAATTCACCTCGCTTTTCACATTCATTTATTCTCCTCGAAAAGGCACCCCTGCCGCAGAAATGCCCGATCCCGTTTCTGCCGAGGAAAAAGGAAAATGGTTTAAGGAATTAACAGACCTTCAAGAGAAGATTTCCGCCGAAAATATGAAAAAATATGCCGGCAGGATTTTTAAATGCTTTGTTTACGGCAAAGGTAAGTTAGGCGATAATTATGTTGCCGCCAGAACAGACGGTAATTTGATTATAGAATTTGAGGGAGGAAGCGATTTAATCGGCTCCTTCCGAAGCATCAGGGTAACAGAGCCCTTAACCTATGTTTTAAAGGGCAAGTTAGTCGATTAATAACATTAAATCAGAAAGGACTAAATCTATGAGTTTAGAATCAGCTCTCCGTGAACTCGGAAAAGAAATTCAAAAGGACGCACGCTTTGAAGCAATTCAGGCGGCTGCGGCTAAAAACGACGCAAACGAAGAACTTCAAAAGCAAATGCAGGAAATGCAGCTTCTTTCTCTTAAATATCAGCAGGAAGCAGGTAAGGCCGATGAGGCAGACAGCGAAAGAATTTCAAAGCTTCAAGAGGATTATCAAAATCTTTATGAGCAAATTATGCAGATGGAAAGCATGCAGGAATATTCTGCCGCCGCCGCACAAATGGAGCAGATGGCGCAGTATATCAGCAAGATGATAGGGCTCTTCTTTGACGGAGCAGATCCCGAAACCTGCGAAATCCCCGAGGAAAGCTGCACCCACGATTGCTCAACCTGCGGCGGTTGCCACTAATTGAGAAAGCATTAAAAACGAAGGAGGAAAGGCAGTGGCTAAAAAAGAAAGCGGATTGTCTCCTATGATGGAGCAGTATTTTCAAATAAAAAGTGAATATCCCGATATGCTTCTGTTTTTCCGCCTCGGTGATTTTTACGAGATGTTTTTTGACGATGCTAAAATTGCATCGGAGGAGCTTGACCTTGTTTTAACAGGTCGTGATTGCGGTCAGGAGGAGCGTGCGCCGATGTGCGGAGTGCCCTTCCATTCGGCAGACAGCTATATCGCAAAGCTTGTAAACAGAGGCTATAAGGTTGCTATTTGCGAGCAGCTTGAGGATCCAAAGCTCGTTAAAGGGCTTGTTAAAAGAGATGTTGTAAGAATCATCACTCCCGGAACGGTTATTGAGAGCAATATGCTTGATGATGCCGTTAATAATTATCTTTGCGTTATATGCAGGGAGGGCAAGGAGGTTGGGCTTTGCTTTGCAGATGTTTCAACCGCTGAATTTCATTTAACCTCCGTTAAGGAGGAGGGCGCAGAGGAGCAGATAATAAATCAGCTTTCAACATATCAGCCGCGCGAAATTCTCATCAATTCTCCCGTGCTTGATTATTCGCAGGTTGCCGATTTTGTTAAATCAAGGTTTAACACTAAATTGCAGCTTCTTGACGATGAAAAATTCAATTATGAAAGCGCAACCGAAGTAATTCTTGAAACGCTGAAAAAGGAAGAAATTTCTTCTCTTTCTCTCTCATCAAGCAGAGCCGCCGTGTGCGCTCTCGGATGCGTTATAGATTATCTTAAAGCCGTTCAGAAAAAGGACCAAATCGAAACCCCCGCCGAGCTTGATTATTTCGATAACGAGGAATATATGAAGCTCGATATAAACGCAAGGCGTAATCTTGAACTAACAAAATCAATGATGACGGGCGATAAAAAGCATTCGCTTTTGTGGGTTATTGATAAAACCAAAACGGCAATGGGCAAGCGTCTTATCAGGAATTGGCTTGAAAGGCCGCTTATGTCTGCCGCAAAAATAACAAAGCGCCAAAATGCAATCGGCGAGCTTGCAGACAATGCACCGCTTCGTGATAAAATCAGAGGTGCGCTTTCGGGAATAAGCGATATTGAAAGGCTTATGGCACGCATTGCTTATTCAACGGCAAACGCAAAGGAATTAAAATCGCTTGAAGCCGCAATTAATAAGCTGCCCGAAATAAAGGCTCTTGCGGGCGAATGCTCAACGGCACTGCTTAAAGAGATTTATTCAAATATTGATTTGCTTTCGGATGTTTCCGATTTGATTTCAAGGGCAATTGTTGATGAACCGCCGTTCACTCTGCGTGAGGGCGGAATGATTAAAGGCGGATTTAATCCCGAAATAGACGAGCTTAAAGCAATTGTTGAGGACGGTGCCGGAATTGTTGCTTCAATTGAAGCAAAGCAACGAGAGGAAACGGGAATACCGAAGCTCAAGGTGGGATATAACAGAGTTTTCGGCTATTATATTGAGGTAACTAATTCATATAAAGACCTTGTTCCCGAAGGCTACATAAGAAAGCAAACCCTAACAAACTGCGAAAGATATATAACTCAGGAGCTCAAAGAGCTTGAGGGCAAAATTATCGGCGCAAAGGATAGGTGCATTTCTCTTGAGTACGATATTTTCTGCCGTGTAAGAGAAACTGTTTCCGCCGAGGTTATGCGTATTCAAAAAACGGCAAAGGCACTTGCACTTCTTGATGTTCTTGCAGGTCTTGCCGAAACTGCGGTAAACAACAACTATGTTTGCCCGCAGATAAATAATAACGGAATAATTGATATTAAGGACGGCAGGCATCCTGTTGTTGAGGCGCTTCTTGACGGCGCACCGTTTGTTCCGAACGACACTCTGCTTGATAACGGCGAAAACAGATGTGCCATTATCACAGGACCTAATATGGCGGGTAAATCAACATATATGCGCCAAACTGCGCTGATAGTTTTGCTTGCGCAGATAGGCTCGTTCGTTCCTGCCCGATATGCAAACATCTGCATTGTTGATGCCTTGTTTACCCGTGTGGGTGCGTCAGACGATTTGGCAACAGGTCAATCTACCTTTATGGTTGAAATGAATGAGGTTTCGTCTATTCTAAAAAATGCAACAAAAAACAGCCTTATCATTCTTGATGAAATAGGCAGAGGAACCTCAACCTTTGACGGTATGAGCATAGCGCGCGCCGTGCTCGAATTTGTCTGCAAAAAGAAAACGCTCGGTGCAAAAACACTTTTTGCAACTCACTATCACGAATTAACCGCTATGGAGGGGCTTCTTGACGGTGTTAAGAATTATTCAATCGCTGTTAAAAAGAGGGGCGATGATATAACCTTTCTGCGCAGAATTGTGCGAGGAGGAGCCGACGAAAGCTTCGGTATTGAGGTTGCAAGGCTTGCCGGAGTGCCTGAAAGCGTTGTTAAGCGTGCGAAGGTAATTCTTAAAGACCTTGAACAGAATAAAATAGACATAGAATTCAAGGCAGAGGAAGCCGTTGTTGAGGAAACAGAGGATATTCAGTATAATTTCTCGGCGAACGGCAAAAACGAAATTCTTGAAATATTAAAGGCAACAGATGTTAACACTCTAACGCCTATCGAAGCAATGCAAACGCTTTACGATTTGAAGAAAAAGGCAGAGGAGCTATAAAAATCATAAAAAAAGAGGTGATATAAATGCCTAAAATCAATGTGCTTCCCAAGGAGGTTTACAGCCTTATCGCCGCAGGCGAGGTTGTTGAGCGTCCTATGAGTGTTGTTAAGGAAATGATTGAAAATTCAATAGACGCCGGTGCACATCGCATAACGGTTGAAATAAAAAACGGCGGAACAACATATATCCGCATAACAGATGATGGCTGCGGAGTTGCACGAGAGGATGTTCAAAGGGTGTTTATATCCCACGCAACCTCCAAAATCAAAACGCAGGAGGACCTTAATTTAATTTCAACTCTCGGCTTCAGAGGAGAGGCAATGGCGTCAATAGCCGCAGTTGCAAGGGTTGAAATGCTAACCAAAACACCCGAAGAGGAAATCGGCACACGCTATGAGATAGCAGGCGGAGAGGAAATTGATTTGAGCGACGCAGGCTGTCCGAACGGAACAACAATCGTTGTTCGAGATATGTTTTATAATGTTCCCGCCCGAATGAAATTCCTTAAAAAAGATGTAACAGAGGGAAATTCTGTTCAGGGCGTTGTAGATAGAATTGCTCTTTCTCATCCCGAAATCTCTTTTCGCTTTATACGAGACGGCAAGCAGGTGCTCTTAACCTCGGGAAACGGCAGTCTTAAATCCGCCGTTTATTCCATTCTCGGTGCAGATGTCAGCGAAACGCTTATTGATGTTGATTATGCTTATTCGGGAATGAAGGTAACAGGCCTGGTCAGCAAGCCTCACGAATCAAGAAAAAGCAGAGCTATGCAGTTCTTTTTCTTAAACGGCAGGCTTGTTAAAAGCGCAGCAGCCGCCGCCGCTCTTGAACAGGCGTATAAAAATTCAATTATGGCAGGCAGGTTCCCTGCGTGTATGCTCAATATTGAGATGGATCCAAAGCTTGTTGATGTAAATGTTCATCCCGCAAAAATCGAGGTGCGATTCGTTAACGAAAAGCCCGTTTTTGATTTGATTTATTACGGAGTAAAAACCGCAATAGAAACGAAAAACACGGTTAAGCAGGCACAGTTTTATACGGAGGAGGACGGCAGAACTTACAGAAGCCTTGAAAAAAACAGCGCAAAAATTGATTTCGGCGTTAAGCCCGAGGCTCCCGTTCAAATAACTCTCAGCACGCCCGAGGAAATCCAAAGGGCAAGGCAAACGCAAAATGAATGGACTCTTTCCTCATCACAAGGATACAAAAAAAGACCGGAAAGCTTCGGAAATCCAAAGGATTATAAAATAGTCGGCCAAAGCGTTTTCGCAAATGAGGAAACGGTTGATGACACTCCTTTTAAAACAACGGTTAAGCTTGATTTTTCAAGCACAAAAGCAGAAACGCCCGATAAAATTGTTATTGACGACAGCATTCCGATTGCTCCGAATTTCAAAATAGTCGGTGAGGCGTTTAAAACATATATCATTGTTGAAATTGAAAATAATCTTTATTACATAGATAAGCACGCCGCACACGAGCGAATGAATTACGAAAGGCTTCGTGAGGACGCAAGGAAAAACGGCATTGCCTCGCAGGTGCTGCTTTCGCCCGTTGCCGTTAATCTAACGGCAGATGAGTATATTGCCGTAACGCAAAATCTTTCGCTTCTCAAAAAATGCGGCTTTTCCGTTGAGGAGTTCGGCGGATTAACCGTTATTGTGCGTGAAACTCCGTCGCTTCTTGACGGTGTCGATGTTAAGGATTTAATAACGGAAATTGCGCAAAAGCTTCTTGAACACAAAACGGATATTGAGCCCGATAAAATGGATTGGATTTTTCATTCCGCTTCGTGCCGCTCGGCAGTTAAGGGAGGAGATGTAACCTCTGCACAGGAAAGAGAGCTTTTTGTTAAAAAGCTGCTTTCAATGCCCGATATTAAATACTGCCCCCACGGCAGACCTGTTATGATAAAAATTTCAAAATATGAAATAGAAAAGCAGTTCGGAAGAATACAGTAGTATGAGCAAAACAAAAATAATCGTTGTTGCAGGGCCAACCGCAAGCGGAAAAACAGGGCTTGCCGTTGAAATTGCAAGGGCTGTCTCGGGAGAGGTTATTTCAGCCGATTCAATGCAGGTTTATAAGGGAATAGGCATTGCCTCCGCCGCACCCACTCAAAAGGAAATGCAGGGTGTTCCTCATCATCTTGTTGAGTTCCTTGACCAAAGCGAGAATTTTTCCGTTTCGGATTTCTGCCGCTTAGCAAGGGAAAAAATCAGCGAAATATCAGCGCGCGGAAATGTTCCCGTTATTGCAGGCGGAACAGGGCTTTTTATAGACAGCCTTGTTGACAATATTAATTTCACCGAAGCCGAAACGGATTTTGAATTGCGTGAAGCGCTTATGCAAAAGGATAGCGATGAGCTTTATTCAACGCTTCTTGAGGTGGATAAAGAGGCGGCTGAAAAAATCCATAAAAATAATAAAAAGCGTGTTGTGCGTGCCTTGGAGATTTATTATTCCTCAGGCGCAACAAAAACAGCGCAGGATATAAATTCAAAAAAAGAGGAAAGCCCTTATGAAGTTATTTATTTCGTTATCGGGTTTAAAAGCAGAGAGGTGCTTTACGAAAGAATAAACCGCCGTGTTGATTTAATGGTTGAGGCGGGGCTTGTTGATGAGGCAAGGAAAAATCTTTCAAAGGAAAAGGCAACCTCCGCACAGGCAATAGGGCATAAGGAGCTTCAGCCGTATTTCAGCGGCGAAAAGTCGCTCGGGCAGGCACTTGATGATTTAAAAAGAGAAACACGCCGCTATGCAAAAAGGCAGATAACCTGGTTTAAAAGGCGCAAAAACGCAATTTGGCTTTATGCCGATGAAGAGGGCGCCGATATTGTTAAAGCGGCAATTGATAAAAGCAGGGAATTTTTAAATGGATAAGGATAATTCAAATTCAAAAAAACAGAATAAAATTTCCGAAATTCTTGCAAGGGCAGACGGGCAGATGATTGCAATGGTGTTCCTTGTTTTGCTGATTTTCATTTATGTTTTCGTTGAATGCTTCGGCATTTTTAATGTCAGCCTCAAAACGCAAACGGCTTTGGAATCAACCGTTTATGAAACAGTTGATGTTCAGGCACTTGTTGTAAGAGATGAGCACCCCGTTTCGGCAAAGGAAAACACGGTAACGGTTGCCTCGGTGGGCGATTGCGAAAAGGTTAAGGAAAACGGCGAAATTGCAAAGGTTTTTCCGTCTGAGGAAAGCGCAAAGGCTTTCAGCGAATATGAAAAGCTTTCCGAAAGGGCAGATTATTATGCGGATTTGGAAAGTCGAAGCGTTGGTCAGGTAACTGATGTTGAGTCTCTTGATAAGGACATTCTTGTTGATATTAATTCGTATATCCGTGCATGCGCAGGCGGCAATGTGCAGTCTGCCGAGGAATATCAAAACGAATTAAACGATAAATTCACACGCCGCCAAATACTTATCGGGCAGGAGGTTGATTTTGCCTCTGCCATAAGCGAAATAGAGCAGGCGGCTTCGGGATTAAGTCTTTCAAAGCCAACCGAATATATAAAGGCAGACACCTCGGGAATTTTTTCAAGCTACACCGACGGTCTTGAAGGCTCCTTTGAATATGCCTCTGTTGAACAGCTTGATGTTGAAACGCTTTCGCAATATATGGAGGCTGCACGCAATGCCTCGCAGTCAAACGGCATCGGCAAGCTGATAACAAGCTTAGATTGGTATTTCTGCGCAATTGTTAATGCAAAGGATGTTGCCGCTCTTAAAAACGGCGGAATGGTTGATGTTGCCGTTTCCGGAAGCGATGAGGTTTATTCCTGCCGTGTTGTGTCGGGCGCAGACGCTGATTTGGGTGCAGAGCAAACGGCGCTCATTCTTGAATGCAGTGTTATGAACAGTGAAGCCGCTTCGTTAAGGCTTGCGGATATTGAAATAAGAGTTAATTCCTATACGGGAATAAAGCTTCCCGCACAGGCAGTTCATGTTAATAACGGTGAAAAGGGTGTTTATGCGCTTGTTGCTTCCGTTGTTAAATGGCGTAAAGCAGATATACTTTACACAAAAGACGATTATGTTGTTTTAAGCTATACTCCCGAGGAGGACGGCGGCATAAAGCTTTATGATCAAATTGTTATTCAGGGAAAGGAGCTTCACGATGGAAAGGTTTACACCTGATGAAAACCGATTAAAAGCGGTTGAGGAAAATTATAAAAGGGTTCTTGAAAATGTTAAGGAATGTGCGGTTAAGGCAGGCAGAAGCGAAAAGGATGTTCGCCTGATGTGCGTAACAAAAACGGTTGAGCCTGTTTATATAAATAAAGCAATTGAGCTCGGCGCCGATTTGATAGGCGAAAACAGAGTTCAGGAGTATCTCGGCAAAAGAGACGAGCTTAATCTCAGCGGCGTTGAGCGCCATTTAATCGGCCACCTGCAAACGAATAAGGTTAAGCAGATAGCAGGCGAGGTTGATATGATTGAATCGGTTTCCTCCGTTAAGCTTGCAAAGGAAATTTCAAGAATTTCTCTGCAAAAGGGCATAGTAACAAAATGCTTGGTTGAGGTTAATGTCGGCAAGGAGGAAAGCAAAAGCGGAATTTATCTTGAAGAGCTTGAAGAAACGCTTTGCGAAATCGCAGAGCTTCCCGCAATAAAGGTTAAGGGATTAATGACCATTCCGCCTGTTTGCGAAACACCCGATGAAGCCCGCAGATATTTTGCAATGCTTCGTCAATCTTTCATTGACATTAGGGATAAAAAAACCGATAATGTAGATATGGAAATTCTGTCTATGGGAATGAGCGGTGATTATGAAGCCGCCGTTGCCGAAGGCTCAAATATAGTTAGAGTAGGCTCCGCAATATTCGGTGCCAGGAAATATTTTTAAGGAGGCAAAGCAATGGGATTTCTTGATAAGTTTACGGAAATAATCCGCGAGAGCGACGATGATGAATTTGATGATTTTTATGAGGAAAATCCGTCTTATTCAATGCCGGCTCCGCCAAAAAGAGAAAAAAGAAGCAAAAGCGTAAAGGTTCCAAAGGAGGAAAGGCCCGAAAGAATTCACCGCACCCGTGCAGAATCCGATAAGGTTGTTAATATCCACACAACTGCGCAGCTTCAGGTTGTTCTTGTTAAGCCCGAAAGATTTGAGGACGCCGCTTCAATAGGCGATAATCTTAATGAGAAAAGAACGGTTGTTCTTAATCTTGAATCAACAAACAGAGAGATTGCCCGCCGTTTGCTTGATTTTTTGAGCGGTGTTGCCTATGCGAATAACGGGCAGATAAAAAGAGTTGCAAACAGCACCTATATCATCACTCCCTATAATGTTGATGTTATGGGCGATTTGATAGATGAGCTTGAAAATAACGGCATGATAATGTATTGATTTAAACGGGAGGAGAATAAATATGATAACGCCAAGCCAAATTAAAGAAAAGGTTATTTCAACCGCATCACACGGCTATGATATAGACGAAACAAACGCTTTTATTGCAGAAATTGAAGAGGCATTTTCCGCAGTTTATAACGAAAACAAAGAGCTTTACAGAAAAATGGAAATTCTTGCCTCAAAGGTTGAGGAGTACAGAGCGGAGGAGGACACCATTAAGGAAGCACTTCTCACAGCGCAAAAAGCGGCGTCCGATTTAACAAAGCAGGCGCAGAAAAAGGCAGACGAGCTGTTGTCCGAAAGCGCACAAACTGTTCAGAAAACGGTTCTTGATGCAAAGGAAAAGGCTGAAAAAATAATTTCCGAGGCCCGTGAATATTCTGCTTCTCTCACAAAGGAAAAAACAGATTCCGCAAATGCCATATTAAATGAAGCGCAGGAAAGGGCAGATAAGGAAATCGGCAATGCAAAGGCAGATGCGTCCGCCCTGCTTGAAGAGGCAAAGAAAATCTCGTCTGAGCTTATCACAAAGGCAAAGCAGGAAAAGGAATATTATGATAGCTTAACCGCCGAATTAAAGGCTAAGTCCGAGGCGTTCAAGGCTCAGCTTGTTATGCTTTATGAGGCTCAGCTTGACGGTCTTGAAAAAATGATGGATTTGCCCGGCGGAGATTATAACGCCGAATATGAAGAAAAAATTGAAAACACTGAAAGAGCAATAGACGATATTTCCGCTAAAATTGAAGAGGCAAAGGCGGAAATTGAAGAGCCCGAGGAGGAAGAGGCTTCGGCAGAGGAAGCTTCCGAGGAGCCCGAAGAGGATTCGGATTTTGAGGAAATCACGGAAGACGAGGAGGAGCCCAAAGAGGAGCCTGACGAAGAGAAAATCGAATATGAGCTTGAAGAGGTTTCCGATGAAGCTGAATATGAGGAGGAGCCCGCAGAGGAGGAGCATTCCGAGGCGGATGTTCATTCTGCTATAAATGCCTTTTCGCAGGATACGGTAACTCCCGTTGAGGAGCAGGCAGTTCCCGAAATAAGCGAGGAGCCCGAAATGGAGGAGTCTGCCAATGACGGTCAGCTTCCCTTTGAAAGCTTTTTCAATGTTAAATCAGAGGTTGTCAGAACAGATGAAAAAATAAGCCTTATTCCTCCCGATGAGGATGATGAAGACGATGACGACCTTAAATTCCACGGATTTTTCAAAAAGAAAAGAAAATAATTATAAATAAGCCAAAATATAACAAATAAAGGTTGGGGATTAAGATGGACTATAAAGATACATTAAATATGATGAAAACCGAATTTCCAATGCGTGCTGCACTTCCGCAGCGTGAGCCGGAAATTCTTAAACGCTGGTATGATAATAATCAGTATGAAAAGCTTATGGAAAATAATGAGGGAAAGCCGCTTTTTGTTTTGCATGATGGCCCTCCTTATGCAAACGGCGACATTCATATCGGCCATGCGCTTAATAAAACTCTTAAAGATTTTATAGTTAGATATAAGAATATGACGGGCTATAAATCCCCGTATGTGCCCGGTTGGGACACTCACGGTCTTCCTACGGAGCTTAAAGCAAGAAAGGAAGCGCATATTTCGGCCGAAACAAATATTTCCGATTTGGAGCTTCGTAAAATATGCAGAGAAACCGCCTTGGGCTTCGTTGATATTCAGCGTGAAAGCTTCAAACGCCTTGGTGTAATCGGCGAATGGGATAATCCCTATATCACGCTGACAAAGGATTTTGAAGAGGAGCAAATTAAGGTTTTTGCCTCAATGGCTTCAAAGGGATATATTTATAAGGGCTTAAAGCCTGTTTATTGGTGTGCAGACTGCAACACCGCTCTTGCGGAAGCGGAAATCGAATATGCAGAGGATCCCTGCCACTCAATTTATGTTAAATTCAATGTAACAGACGATTTAGGAAAATTAACCGCTATGGGTGCTGATTTAAGCAAAACCTATTTCGTTATTTGGACAACAACAACATGGACCTTGCCTGCTAATGTTGCAATCTGCGTCGGTCCGTCATTTGAATATTCTCTCGTTAAAAGCGGCGATGAATATTATGTTATGGCAACCGATCTTGTTGCTTCTGCTATGGAGGCAAGAGGAGCAGAATATGAAACAATCGGAACAATAAACGGCTCAGAGCTTGAATATATGAAATGTCAGCATCCGTTTATAGACAGAACCTCGCTTGTTATTGTCGGCGACCATGTAACCCTTGAAAGCGGCACAGGTTGTGTTCACACAGCTCCCGGCCACGGTGTTGAGGACTTTGTTGTGTGCAAGAATTATCCTGAAATTCCCGTTATCGTTCCTGTCGATGCAACAGGTCATTTAACCGAGGAGGCAGGTCAGTTTGCAGGCCTTTCAACGGAGGAGGCAAACAAGCCGATTGCAGAGCACCTTGAAAAAACAGGCAATCTTTTTGCCCTTCAAAAAATTATCCATCAGTATCCTCATTGCTGGAGATGCCATAAGCCTGTTATTTTCCGTGCAACATCTCAATGGTTCTGCTCGGTTGATGATTTTAAGGACGCTGCGGTTAAAGCGTCCGAGGAGGTTGAATGGTTCCCTGCCTGGGGTAAAGACAGGCTCCAATCAATGGTTAAGGAGCGTGCCGATTGGTGCATTTCCCGTCAAAGAAAATGGGGCGTTCCGATTCCCGTTGTTTATTGTAAAAAATGCTCGAAAGAGATTATTGATAACGATATTATGATGAAGGTTTCCGAAATTTTCGGTAAGGAGGGCTCGGATGCGTGGTATGCTCACGATGCCGAATATTTCCTCCCCGATGGCTTCAAATGTCCGCATTGCGGTGCGGCAGAGGGCTTTGATAAGGAATCCGACATTATGGATGTTTGGTTTGATTCAGGCTCAACTCATCAGGCTGTTTGCGCAAAAAGGCCGTATCTTAAACGCCCCGCAGATGTTTATCTTGAAGGTGCAGACCAATACAGAGGTTGGTTCCAGTCCTCGCTTTTAACTGCCGTTGCAGGCGGTCAGGGTGCACCGTATAAGCAGATTATAACTCACGGCTGGACGGTTGACGGAGAGGGCAGAAAAATGTCTAAATCTCTCGGAAACGGTATTGATCCGCAGGACATCATTAAGCAGTACGGCGCAGATGTTCTTCGTCTTTGGGTTGCTTCCTCGGATTATCATGCAGACATTCGTATCAGCCCCGAAATTCTCAAACAGCTTTCCGATAATTACAGAAAAATCAGAAACACAGCCCGCTTCTGCCTCGGAAATCTTTATGATTTCAATCCCGACACGGATATGGTTGAAAACGATAAGCTTGAAGAGCTTGATAAATATGCTCTTATGAAGCTTGATGAGGTTATCACAACGGCGCGCAACGGCTATGAAACCTATGAGTATCACACCGCCGCTCACGCAATCCATAATTTCTGCGTTGTTGATATGAGTAACTTCTATTTTGATGTTCTTAAAGATAGGCTTTACACCTCCGTCAGCACCTCGGCAACTCGCCGTGCGGCACAGACGGTGCTTTATAAAATTCTTGATTCGTTAACTCTTCTTTTAACTCCTATTCTTGCTTTCACGGCAGATGAAATTTGGAGCTTTATGCCACACGATAAATCAAGAAACCCCGAATCTCCGCTCTTTAACGATATTCCGACTGCCGATTTCATCGAAACAGACGAAGCGTTTATGGCAAAATGGGAAAAAATTCACGCAGTTCGTGTTGATGTTCAAAAGGCACTTGAGCTTGCAAGAAACGAAAAGAAAATCGGTAAATCCCTTGAAGCAAAAATCATTCTCGGTGCAGAGGGAGAGCTTTATGATTTCCTTAAATCCGTTGAGGGCGAGCTTGCCGAAATATTCATTACCTCTGCTGTTGAGGTTGCTTCCGATAAGCAGGCGTTTGCAGGCGATGTTGAGGGATTAACCGTCAGCGTTGAAAATGCACAGGGAGAAAAGTGCGAGCGTTGCTGGAAATTCTCAACAACGGTAGGCAACGATGCAAAGCATCCCACCCTTTGTGCACATTGTGCAGCGGTGCTTGCCGAAATGGGAGAATAATAAAAATTTTAAAAGGGTGGTTATTTAACCGCCCTTTTGCCCCTTTTAAGATACAAAAAAGCAAAGGAAAATTTATGCACAAAAAAAAGCATTTGTGGTGCGCAGTTATGATGCTTCTTATAATTGCGTTTGACCAAGTAACGAAAATTCTTGCAACCGAATATCTAAAAGGCAAAGAGCCCGTTTCGTTTATTAAAGGCGTTGTTCGGTTTAATTATGCCGAAAACACGGGTATGGCTTTTTCGCTTTTCAGCGGCGCACGCTGGGTTTTTGTTGCGCTAACGCTTGTTGCATGCGCTGCGGCACTTTGGTATATTTTTTCAAACAGATGCAAGCCCCTTTGGCTTTATTGGAGCATTGCGGTTGTTGCTTCGGGCGGGATAGGTAATCTTATTGACCGTGCCTTTTACGGTTATGTTGTTGATTTTATTGAGCCCGTTTTCATTGATTTTGCCATATTCAATATTGCAGATTGCGCCGTAACGCTCGGAGCGATTTCTCTTATTGCATACCTCGTTTTTGATGCTTTTAAAAAGGAGGATAAAAGGCTTGAGTGATTTGCTTTATCTTTCGGTTATGCCCGAGCAGGCAGGGGAAAGAGTAGATAAATTTATCAGCGAAAGCGAAAACCGCTTTTCACGCTCTGCCGCCGCAAGGCTTATTGAAGAGGGTGCCGTTGAGGTAAACGGCGCCGTGGTAAGTAAAAACTATAAATGCAGGGAAAACGACAAGGTTGTTATAACTGTTCCGAGGGCGACACCTCTTGAAGCGCAGGCGGAGAACATTCTGCTTGATATTGTTTATGAGGATAACGATTTGCTTGTTGTTAACAAGCCAAAGGGAATGGTTGTTCATCCTGCGGCGGGGAATTATACGGGAACTCTTGTTAATGCGCTTCTCTATCATTGCGGCGATAGCTTAAGCGGAATAAACGGAGTGCTTCGCCCCGGTATTGTGCATAGAATTGATAAGGACACCTCCGGCCTTTTAATAGTTGCCAAAAACGATTTGGCGCACGCAGGCCTTGCAAGGCAGATAAAGGAGCATTCCTTTGAGCGTGCTTATGAATGTGTTGCTCACGGCAATATTAAGGAGGATGAATTAACCGTCTGTCAGCCGATCGGCAGAAATCCTAAGGACAGAAAAAAGATGGCGGTTACCTTTAAAAATTCCAAAAATGCCGTAACGCATATTAAGGTTCTTAAAAGATACGGCACATTCACTCATTGCAGATGCGTGCTTGAAACGGGCAGAACTCATCAAATAAGAGTTCATCTTGCATATATCGGCCATCCGATTGCAGGAGATGAGGTTTACGGACCTAAAAGGGCTCAAAAGGGACTTTCCGGCCAATGTCTGCACGCAAAGCATATCGGCTTTGTTCATCCCCGAACGGGCGAGTGGCTTGAATTTGAAAGCGAGCTGCCGAAATATTTTACCGACTTTTTAGATAAACTTGAAAAATCTCTGTAAAAAGCAAACTATAATTAAACCGAAATAAAGGAGGCACTGTATGGAAAAAACATTTGAAAATTGGCTTGTTGTTTCCGATATAGACGGAACACTGAACAATAAAATAAGAACTCTTCCTAAAAGAAATTACGACGCAATTAAAAGATTTACAGAGCTCGGCGGAAATTTCACTCTTGCCTCGGGCAGACTCGTTTCAAGTCTTAAAAGGAATTATGACAGAATAACACCGAATCAGCCTGCCGTTATTCTAAACGGTGCGGGAATTTATGATTTTCAGCAGAATAAAACTATTTGGCGAAGCACAATAGGTCCCGAGGGCAGAGAGTTTGTTAAAGAGGTTTCGGAGCTTTTTAATAATCACGGCCACAGCATTGATGTCGGCATTTTCTTTGATGATTATGTTTATATAGTAAAAAAAGGTCTTCTTTCAAGAGGGCAGATGTATTTTGATAAATCGCATTATGAGATAACAACGATAGATAAGGTTCCCGATGAGGGCTGGATGAAGGTTATTTTTTGGTCTAATCCGCTCACTATTAACGAGCTTCAAAAATATATAAATAAAAATGATAATCCTAAGGCGAATTTTATGGCGTCGTCTCTTTGGAGCCTTGAAATGCTCCAGGAAAAAACGCATAAGGGAGTAGGCATAATGCGCCTTGCGGATATGCTTAATATAGATAAAAGCCATGTTGCCGCTATTGGCGATTATTATAACGATTGGGATATGCTGAAAACGGTTGGCTTGCCTGCCTGTGCAGGTCAGGCTCCGAAGCCCATTCACGAAATATGCAAATTTGAAGCCTGCCATTGCAATCACGGCTGCGTTGCCGATTTGCTTGAATATATTATGAGCGGCAGGGCGGAAGAGGAAATGCAGAAAACGGAGGTAACATTATGATTATAGGTGCTCATTTAAGTGCGTCAAAGGGCTATCGCCACATGCTTGACGAGGCTCTTTCAATAGGTGCAAACACTTTTCAGTTTTTTACAAGAAATCCGCGCGGCGGAAAAGCAAAGGATATTGATGAAGACGATGTAAAAAGCTTTCACGAGGGCGTTAAGGAGCATAATTTCGGAACAATTCTTGCTCACGCTCCTTATACTCTTAATTGCTGCTCGGCAAACGAGGCAACAAGAATTTTTGCAAAGGAAACCTTTGCCGATGATTTGCTGCGAATGGAAGCAACGCCGAATATGCTTTATAATTTCCACCCCGGCTCGCATGTCGGTCAGGGCGAGGATATAGGAATAGAGCTGATATGCAAAACGCTCAATGAGGTTATGTTTCCGGAAATGACAACAACGGTTTTGCTTGAAACAATGGCGGGCAAGGGCTCGGAAATCGGAAAAAGCTTTGAGGAGCTTCGCCGTATAATAGACGGCACGGAGATTAACGATAAAATCGGCGTTTGCCTTGATACCTGCCATGTTAACGATGCAGGATATGATGTGGTTAATAATCTTGACGGAGTGCTTGAAGAATTTGATAAGATTGTTGGCATAGGCCGCCTTAAAGCTCTTCATCTTAATGACAGTAAAAATCCGCTTGCGGCGCATAAGGACCGCCACGAAAAAATCGGTCAGGGCTTTATCGGCGTTGAGGCGTTTGAAAGAATTGTTAATCATCCCGCATTAAGAGATTTGCCGATGTTCCTTGAAACGCCTAATGATTTAGACGGCTATGCGAAGGAAATCGCACTTTTGCGTTCTCTTCAAAAATAAAAAAATCCCAAGCTTTTGAAAAGCTTGGGATTCCTGTCAAACCGCCGATTATCTCGGCTCATATTTGCGGCAGATGAAGTCAGCCCCGATTTCATCTGCTATTTTTTTTGATTCTTCAACCTTTTCCTTTCCAATGATGTCAACAACGGAAAGACGCACCCTGCAGCCGCATTCAACACAGTCCTTTGCAAATTTCAACAGTCCGTCAAAGGCTCTGCCGGGAAAAATATTTCTTGTTATTTTGTCATATTCCTCAGAGGTTGGGGCGTTGAGCGAAATTGAAATAAAATCAAAAAATTTTGTTATTTCCTTTGCCGTTGAACGCCTGTTAATCAAATCCGAAAGCCCGTTTGTGTTAAGCCTCAGCGTGATATTCGGATTGATTTTTTTAAGATATTCAGCAGCAAAAAGTAAATTGTCAAGCGCATTGGTCGGCTCTCCGTAGCCGCAAAAAACAGCATTGTGTGCATTTGAAAAATCATATCTGTCAATTGCGCTTATAATATCCTGCTTTGTAGGAGTTGAATCGTGAAAAAGGTTTTTTGCCTCGCCCACGGCGTCTCTTTTATCCCTTATGCAAAATGCACATCTGCACGGACATTCGTTTGTTATATTAAAATATATGCCGCCCTCAAAGGTGTAAATAATATCCGCCATTTGATTTAACTCTCCGAAAAATTATCTTTTTAAGTATTTGTTAATCTTCACAGCATCAAGCGCCAAGCCAACAATTATAAACACTATTGCGCTTCCAACCGCCTGAACAATGCTGAACGGAACAGAGGTAAGTGCGCTCGGGAAGGAATACATAAGTCCCTCGGCAAGAAGGTATCCGAAAATTGTGATAAGTCCCGAAACAACAACCATGGGAATTGTGTACCAATTTATGATTTTGAACTGTCCCTTTTTCTTTGCGTAATAATTAGCGGCAAGAATAAACGGAACGGCGTTGCAGGCCTTGATGATTGCCGTTGGGATTGCCCAAACCGGTGCGCCTGCAAGAACATCCGCAAGCCCTCCTCCGATTGCCGCTGAAATTGCACCGAACGGTCCAAGCAGGCAGCCGGCAAGATAAACCATTGAATCACCGAAATGAAGATATCCTTCATTGATTCCCGTTGGCATTTTAACAAATGCCGTAAAAACCGCAATAATTGCCGCCATAAGTCCTGTAAGGCAAATTTTTAAAACCTTATCCTTATTCATTATTAAGTCCTCCTAATGTGTATAAAAATTTTTCAAAATTAACTCCGTCGCAAACATTATAGCTCTTGTCGGAATTTTTTACCGTTTCATCAATTGATTTATGTATAAAATCAACTGCACCTTTAACCGCCTGTGCAAGCCCCATACCGCAGACGCAGCCTGCGGCAATAAATGCGGAAAGTATATCACCGGTGCCGGAAAAGCTTCCGTTAAATGCGGGTGCTTCAATAATTTCAAACGAGCCTCCGTCGAAAACCGCATTGGCGATTTTGCCGCTGTTTTTAATTCCGCTTGCAACGATTTTCAGCCTGTGCTTTTCATTTAGGGAAAGGCACATATTTTTGATTTTTTGAATTAATTGCTCCTTTTCAAGCAAAATTATTTCGCCGTAATTCTCATCGGTAAGTATGCAAAGCTCTGTTAAGTTAGGCGTTATAATATCCGCCTTATAAACAAGGCTTTTTATTGCTTCAACGCTTTTTTCGTCGTAGCAGTCATAAACGCATCCGTCATCTGCCATAACGGGATCAACAACAACGGTTGTGCCTTCGTTTTTAAAGGTGTCTATAAAATCCGCAATTATCTGCCCCTGCCTGCTGTTCGAAATAAAGCCGGTCAGTATTCCGTTAAAGGACGCTCCGAGCTTTTTCCATTCGTTGATAAACTCGGGCAAATCATCTGTTAAATCACGGCACGCATAGCTTTCATATCCTGTTTGGTTTGATAAAACCGCCGTTGTGAGCGGACAGCATTGTATTCCGAATGAGGATATAACGGGAATTGCCGCAGTCAGCGAGCATTTGCCGAAGCCCGATAAATCGTTGATAACCGCAATTTTTTTCATAGCATCCACCTCGTTTAGTGGTAGTATATAACAAAAGTGGTATTTATAAAATATACAAAAATAAAAAAATATTAGTGTACAGTTTGCGTGTTTGTTTTCTCTTTACTCAAAGGAGTATTTATGATAGAATGTAATTAATAAATATATATGGAGTTGATTTTATGTATAATGCTTCTGAAAGCAGATATGAAAAAATGCAGTATAAGCGCTGCGGTGCAAGCGGATTGCTTCTTCCCCGTGTTTCCCTCGGCCTGTGGCATAATTTCGGAGATATAACGCCTCTTGAGGATATGAAAAAAATCTGCTTCACGGCTTTTGATAACGGCATAACTCATTTTGACCTTGCCAATAATTACGGTCCTGCGCCGGGAAGCGCAGAAAGAAATTTCGGAAAAATTCTTAAAGAGGATTTAAAGCCTTACCGTGATGAAATGATTATTTCAACAAAGGCGGGCTATGAAATGTGGCAGGGGCCATACGGAAATTTCGGAAGCAGAAAATCGCTTATCGCCAGCCTCAATCAAAGCCTTTCCCGAATGGGAATTGATTATGTTGATATTTTTTATCATCACAGAATGGATCCCGAAACACCGCTTGAGGAAACGATGGGTGCGCTTAACGATATTGTTAAAAGCGGCAAGGCTCTTTATGTCGGGCTTTCAAACTATAACGGAGAAACGCTTGAAAAAGCCTGTGCAATTCTTGATGATTTAAAATGTCCGTTTATTATTAATCAAAATCGTTATTCGATTTTTGACAGAACCGTTGAGCAAAACGGTCTTAAAGAAACGGCATTTAAGCTAAAAAAGGGAATTATTGTTTTCAGCCCTCTTGCACAGGGATTGCTGACAAACAGATATATAAATTGTATTACGCAAGACAGCCGCATAAAAAAAGACGGAAGATATCTTAAAGAAAGCGCATTGACACAGGAAAAGCTTGCCCAAATAAGAGCGCTCAACAGAGTTGCCGAAGCAAGAGGTCAAAGCCTTGCACAAATGGCGTTAAGCTGGCTTTTAAGAAACGAAGAGGTAACAAGTGTGCTTGTGGGTGCGTCAAAGCCCGAGCAGATTATTGATAATATTAACGCAATTAATAACATCTCGTTCGCAGAGGACGAGCTGAAAAAAATAGACGAAATAAGCGGATTTTGAACCGTATTCCATTGAACGCAGACTTTTTCTCTTTGCCGTTCATTGCCGTTTCAGCCGCTTTGCTGATAAGATAATGCTGAGGTGATAAAATGGATTCAAGGAAAACAGGTGCTCTTATCTGCACCCTGCGTAAAAGCAAGGGCTACACCCAAAGTGCGCTTGCCGAAATCCTCAATGTCAGCAACAGAACGGTAGGGTAACGGTAATAATCCGAACCCGTCAAAAATGCAGTATTAAAGCGATATT
>UQSH01000029.1 GCA_900543795.1 uncultured Oscillospiraceae bacterium
GTCTCAAACAAAGCAGGATGTGAAACAAGAATAGGAATGATGATGGGGCATATCTGAGCTCTCCTCAACCTCAATATGAATATCAATTCTGTCTAATATCGGTCCGCTGATTTTATCACGGTATCTCTTTTTAGCGGCATCCGTGCAGGTGCATTCCCTTGACGGATGACCGTAATAACCGCACGGGCAGGGATTCATTGCCGCAACAATCATAAGATTTGACGGATAAGAAACAGTTCCGTTACTGCGTGATATTGTTATTTTTCCGTCCTCAAGCGGCTGGCGGAGAGATTCCTTTGCTCTTCTGTCAAACTCAGGAAATTCATCCATAAACATAACGCCGTTATGAGAAAGGCTGATTTCGCCGGGGCGCAGGTTTGCTCCGCCGCCCGTTAAGCCTGCTGCTGAAACCGTGTGGTGCGGACTTCGAAACGGTCGCTTCGTTATAAGCTGAACATTATCCTGAAGCTCTCCTGCTATTGAATAAATCTTTGTTGTTTCAAGCTCCTCGTCAAAGCTCATCTCGGGCAGAATTGACGGAAGCCTTTTTGCAAGCATAGACTTTCCTGTTCCCGGAGGGCCGACCATTATGCAATTGTGCCCGCCTGCCGCCGCAATTTCAAGGGCATACTTTGCATCCTCCTGCCCCTTAACATCTGCAAAATCAAGCGTTTCATTTTCTGTTTCAAGAAGCTGTGCAGGAGTGTAGCAGGGCTCAACAAGCTCCTCGCCGCTCAAATGCCTTATAACCTCTTTTATATGCTTAACAGGGAAAACATCAATGCCGTTAACAACGCTTGCCTCTGTTTTGTTATCAAGCGGAACAAAGGCGGCAGGTATTCCCTCCTCCTTTGCCTTTAAAAGCATAGGCAAAATGCCGTTACAGCGTCTTATTTCTCCGTCCAGCGAAAGCTCACCCACAAAGGCATAATTTTCAATATCTCCCGCAATCTGCGAGGAAGCCTTTAACACGGCAATAAGAATGGGCAAATCATAAACGGAGCCCTCTTTTTTTATATCGGCAGGAGCGATATTAACCGTTATGCGAGAAACGGGATAATCATAAGAGCAGTTTTTTATACTTGCCCTCACTCTTTCCCTGCTTTCCTTTACTGCCGCATCGGGCAAGCCGACAATATCAAATCGGGGCAATCCCTTGCTTAAATCCGCTTCAATAACAACGCTGAAAGCCTCCATTCCGAAAACGCCGAGGCTTTTTGCCTTTGCAAACATAATTTCACCTGCCTAAAATAATCTTAATTCATTATACTCAATAATTTTTAAGTGTGCAATAATATTCACAAATTTAAGAATAAAAAATAACGCTCCGCAGAAAGCCTTAAACCTCTGCGGAGCTGTTTTGTTTATTGAAATATTGCCCAAAGGCCCACTCCGAGCCCGCTTCCCGCCATTAAAACGGCCAGCACGATAGCAGTTACCTTTACCCACGCTCTGTTATACATTTTTAAACCTCCATAAATGCATCAGCCTGTGCAGTCAGCCCTTCGGCAAGCTTCTGCGAAGCCGCTTTACTGCCGCCGATTGCCGTTATATAAGCCTTGATTTTCGGCTCTGTTCCGCTTGGGCGAACGATTATTCCGTTGCCCTTATCGGTTTTATACGCAAGAACATTTGATTTCGGCAAATCAATTTTGCTTTCTGTTGCATCTTCAAGATTATAGGCGATGCTCTTTTTATAATCGCCTATATAAACAACCTTTTCTCCTGCAAGCTCCTTGGGCGGATTTTCACGCAGAGTGGTCATAATTTTATCCATTACTGCCATTCCTGCCTCGCCCTCAAACTGATAGCTCTTAACGCTGTTGCAGTAATAGCCGAACTCGTCATAAATATCATTCATAACATCAACGAGCGATTTGCCCTGCATTTTATAATAAGCCGCCATTTCGCAGATAAGCATTGAGCCCACCACTGCATCCTTATCTCTTGCATGGGTGCCTGCAAGATAACCGTAGGACTCCTCAAAGCCCATAACAAAATCATCTGCTCTGCCCTCTTTTTCAAGATTTGTGATAAGCTCGCCGATATATTTGAAGCCTGTTAAAAGATTTTTAAAGGTGCAATTATATTTTTTGGCAATTGCTTCTGCAAGATCTGTTGAAACAAAGGATTTAACCGCAACGGAATTTGCGGAAAGAGAGCCGTTTGCTTTCTTTTGAGAAAGAAGATAATTAAGGAGCATTGCACCCACTTCGTTTCCGCTCATAAGAACATATTCGCCGTTTGCGCCCGGAACCGCAATTCCCACTCTGTCGCAATCGGGGTCTGTTGCAAGAAGAATATCGGCTTTAACATCCTTTGTCATTTCCAGTGCACATTCAAATGCCTGCTTGATTTCGGGATTCGGGAACGGACAGGTTGGGAAATTACCGTCCGGAAGCTCCTGCTGAGGAACAACGAAAACATTTTTAATTCCTATTCTGCTAAGAATTTTTCTTACGGGCTTATTTCCCGTTCCGTTAAGCGGAGTATAAATAACCTTTAAATCCGCCTCGGCGCAGGCTTTTTTATTTATGCACTGCTTTTCAACCTCATCAAGAAAGCTCTCAATAACCTCCTCGCCCATATATTCAATAAGTCCCTTTTCAACGGCTTCATCAAAATCCATTGATTTTATGCCCGTGAAATAATCAACCTTTTGAATATATCCGTATGTTTCCTCTGCCTCGTCATCCGTCATTTGATAGCCGTTTGAATCATAGCATTTATAGCCGTTATACTTACCGGGATTATGAGAAGCAGTTAAAATGATTCCGCCTGAGGTTTTAAATTTTCTGATTGCATAGGAAAGGCACGGAGTTGGCTGAAGCTCGCTGAAAAGATAAACCTTAACTCCGTTTGCGGCAAGAGTTTTTGCCGATTCTATTGAAAAATAATCGCTTTTTATTCTTGAATCATAGCCGATAGCACAGCTTGGATTTTCAAAATGAGCATTAAGAAAATCTGCAAGCCCCTGCGTTGCACGGCAAACGGTGTAAACATTCATTCTGTTTGTGCCCGCTCCGATAACGCCTCTTAAGCCTGCCGTGCCGAATTCAAGGCTTCTGTAAAACCTATCCGATATTTCCTCTGCGTTTCCTTTTATGCTTTCAAGCTCTGCCTTTAAATCGGGATCTGCCGAAGCCCTTGAAAGCCATTCTTCATAAAGAGAATTTATATCCATAAAAGCAACTCCTTTAATATGATTACATTTAACTATTATATTTTAATATTATTAAAAAGCATTGTCAATATAACATAAATATTTAAAGAATATTTTTCCTTGAATATACCCTCATAAAGCATTATGCGCTTTGATATTTTATCTCTTTTTCACAAAAATCTTCACTAATCTTTTATTTTTTTATATAAAAGTATAGATTTATTAATATAATTATGTTAAAATGAACTGTCTAACTATCATTTTTTGGGGGTAAAATATGGACAATTTATTATTTGACGAAACCCGAGAGCAAAAAGAAGCCTTGCAAACGGTTTTCGAAAAGTACAAGAATGTTCCCGGCAGGCTTATGCCTGTTTTGCAGGAAGCACAGGGAATTTACGGATATCTTCCCTATGAGATTCAGCAAAGAATCGCACAGGCGCTTGACATTTCGATTTCCGAGGTTTACGGAGTTGCAACCTTTTACAGCCAGTTTAATCTGACTCCAAAGGGAAAGCACAGAATTTCGGTTTGTCTCGGAACCGCTTGCTATGTTAAGGGTGCAGATAAAATTCTTGCAAAAATCGAAGAACGCCTTGGAATTAAAAACGGCGAATGCACACCCGACAGGCTTTTCAGCATTGATTCCTGCCGTTGCATAGGCGCATGCGGACTTGCTCCGGTTATGATGATTGATGATGAGGTTTACGGTAACCTTACCGAAGAAAAGGTTGACGCCATTCTTGAAAGCTACATAAAAACCGACGACTGAGAGGAGCAGAAAAAATGACGCTTGAACAATTAAATGAAATAAAAAAGAAGCACGAAAAGCTTATTGCGGTTCGCAGAGTTATCGCCTCTGAGGGCAAAAAGCTTGCCAAAAAAACCCCTTACAGAAAGCAGGTGCTTGTTTGCGGAGGAACAGGCTGCACCTCTTCGGGCTCAAAAAAGGTGCTTGAAAAGCTTAATGAGGAGCTTGAAGCACAGGGAATAAAAGATGTTCTTGTTGTTCGCACAGGCTGCTTCGGCTTATGCTCGCTCGGCCCGATTATGATTGTTTATCCGGAGGGCTCGTTTTACAGCCGTGTTACTCCGAAGGAAATTCCCGAAATCGTTTCAGGCCATCTTGCAGAGGGCGGCAAGCCGATAAACAAGTATCTTTATGAGGAAACGGTTCATTCGGATGGCTCAACAATTCCGCTTTCCGAAACGCCGTTCTATAAGAAGCAAATGCGTATAACATTGCGCAACTGCGGTGTTATAGACCCCGAAAACATTGAAGAAGCAATTGCGGTTGACGCTTACCAGGCACTCGCAAAGGTGCTTACATCTATGAAGCCGCAGGATGTTATAGACGAATTGCTTGCTGCCGGTCTTAGAGGAAGAGGCGGCGCAGGCTTCCCAACGGGAAGAAAATGGTCGTTTGCCATGGCGCAGAACAGCGATGTTAAATATGTTTGCTGTAACGCCGACGAGGGCGACCCCGGTGCATTTATGGACCGCTCCGTGCTTGAAGGCGACCCACACGCAGTTATCGAAGCAATGGCTATTGCGGGCTACACCATCGGCTCTAATCAGGGCTATGTTTATGTTCGTGCGGAATATCCGATTGCCGTTCACAGACTTCAGGTTGCAATTGAGCAGGCAAAGGAATACGGACTTCTCGGTAAAAATATTTTAGGCACAGACTTTGATTTTGATATTGAAATAAGGCTCGGAGCAGGAGCATTTGTTTGCGGAGAGGAAACGGCACTTATGACCTCTATTGAGGGTAACAGAGGCGAGCCTCGTCCCCGTCCTCCGTTCCCTGCCGTTAAGGGCCTTTTCGATAAGCCCACCATTTTAAACAATGTTGAAACATACGCAAACATTGCGCCCATTATTTTAAAGGGCTCAGAATGGTATTCATCAATAGGAACCGAAAAATCAAAGGGAACGAAGGTTTTTGCTCTCGGCGGAAAGATAAACAATGTTGGCCTCGTTGAGGTGCCGATGGGAACAACAATCCGAGAAATTGTTGAAGAAATCGGCGGAGGCGTTCCAAACGGCAAAAAATTCAAGGCGGCTCAAACAGGCGGCCCATCGGGCGGCTGCATAAGCGCCGATTATATGGATGTTCCGATTGATTACGATAACCTTATTGAAATCGGCTCTATGATGGGCTCCGGCGGTATGATTATTCTTGACGAAGACACCTGTATGGTTGATATTTCCAAATTCTATCTTGAATTTACCGTTGACGAGAGCTGCGGAAAATGCACTCCCTGCCGTATCGGAACGAAGAAGCTTCTTGAATACTTAACAAGAATAACAGAAGGCACGGCTACCATTGAAGACCTTGATAAAATCAAGGAGCTTTCAAACCATATGAAGAACTCCTCGCTTTGTGCACTCGGACAAACTGCGGCAAATCCCATTTTGTCAACGCTCAACGCATTCGGAGAAGAATATCTTGAACACATCAAGGAAAAAAGATGCCCCGCTCATGTTTGCACCGCACTTCTTTCCTTTACAATTGACCCAACAAAGTGCAAGGGCTGTACGCTTTGCGCACGCAACTGCCCCGTTGGTGCAATATCGGGCAAGGTCAGAGAAGCCCACACAATTGATTCCGAAAAATGCATTAAATGCGGACTTTGTATGAGCAATTGCCACTTTGACGCAATTGAAAAGAGATAAGGAGGGAAGCGAAATATGGTTACACTTAAAATTAACGGTGTTCCCGTTCAGGCGGAAGAAGGCACAACTATTATTGAAGCGGCAAGGCTTGCCGGAATAGACATTCCCTCTCTCTGCTATCTTAAAGATATAAACTGCATTGGCGCATGCCGAGTTTGCGTTGTTGAGGTTAAGGGTGCAAGAAGCCTTGTTGCCTCCTGTGTTTATCCTGTTGAAGAGGGACTTGAGGTTTGGACAAACACACCTAAGGTTCGCCAATCAAGGCAAACAACTCTTGAGCTTTTGCTTTCGGAGCACCACAAAAAATGCCTTTCCTGTGTTCGTTCAAGCAGATGCGAGCTTCAAAAGCTTTGCAAGGACTACGGCGTTGACGAGGACCGCTTCCCTGACACAGATGTTCTTCAAGAGGTTGATCTCTCATCATCTTATCTTGTTAGAGATAACAATAAATGTATTCACTGTATGCGTTGCACGGCGGCGTGCAAAAATCAAACGATAGGCGTTATAGGCCCGAGAAGCAGAGGCCACAACAAAACAATCGGATGTGCATTTGATATGCCGCTTCAGGAAACAGCGTGCGTTGGCTGCGGTCAATGCGTTGTTGCCTGCCCGGTTGGTGCGCTTTATGAAAAGAGCGCCATACCTGCCGTTTGGGAGGCAATTGCAGACCCAAGCAAAAGGGTTGTTTTCTTCACTGCTCCTGCAATTCGTGCAACACTTGGAGAGGAATTCGACCTGCCGATAGGAACAAATGTTGAAAAGAAGCTTCCTGCCGCAATAAGAAGGCTCGGCGCAGACGCTGCATTCGATATGGATGTTACCGCCGATTTAACTATTCTTGAGGAAGCAAACGAGCTTGTTGAGAGAATTAAATATCACAAGCCGCTTCCAATGTTTACCTCCTGCTGTCCCGGTTGGGTTAAGTTTGCAGAGCATAATTTCCCGAATATGCTTGCTCATCTTTCAACCTGCAAATCTCCTCAGCAGATGTTCGGCGCACTTCTTAAAACATACTACTGTGAGAAAAACAACATTAACCCGGAGGATTTATTTGTTGTTTCCGTTATTCCCTGCACGGCAAAGAAATTTGAACACACTCGTGAGGAAATGGCTAATGATGTTGATGTTGCATTAACAACCCGTGAGCTCGCACAAATGATAAGCGGTGCGGCAATTAACTTTAATATGCTTCCCGACGAGGAATTTGATTCTCCGTTTGATGTTGCTTCGGGCGCCGGCGTCATTTTCGGCGCAACGGGCGGCGTTATGGAGGCTGCATTAAGAACGGCGGCAAATATTCTTGACGGCGAATTTTCCCTTGTTGATTTCGGCGAGGTTAGAGGAATAAACGGCATAAGAGAAGCAACATATAATGTTGCAGGAATGGAAATTAACGTTGCCGCTGCAAGCGGACTTGCAGATGCAAGAAAGCTTTGCGAGCAGGTTGAAAACGGCACCTCGCCATATCACTTTATTGAGATTATGGCATGCCCCGGCGGCTGCATTAACGGCGGCGGACAGCCTATTCAACGAGATGCAACACGCAATTCCGTGCCTATCAGAGAGCTTCGTGCAAAGGCTCTTTATGATGAGGACGCTTCGCTTGATTTGAGACGCTCGCACGATTCTCCCGTTATAAAAACAATTTATGACGAGTACTTCGGCAGCCCCAACAGCGAAAAGGCGCACCATATTTTACACACAAAATACACGCCGAGAAAATTATATTAATACATTAATATTACGGCCTTCCCCGTGCATTTTCGCACGGGGATTTTTTTATGCCCTTTTTTATCTATGACAAAAAATTTTTTTGATTTTTTCTGAAAAAAATAGTTAATTCACGCTATTAAGGTGCGTTTTTCGGCTTTAAGGATGAAGAGGCTTTTTCACTTTTGAAAAGGCTTCTATCAAATGTAATCGGAGGTAAAAATTTGGGAAGAAAAAAGAAAACGGCAAAGGACGAGGTTCGCGAAGGCTTAAAGCGCCTTGCTTTCGGAGAAATACAGGATGCGGTGCTTCTTCTTTTTGCCGACGAAGAGGAAATCGAAAAAAGACTGCCTGAGCTTAATCTTTATAACATAAGCGAAATTAAACGCCCAAAGGGCGGAGGAATGGAGATTAAGTTTTTTGACAGGATAAAGGCACTTGAAAAGCTGAGTGCGCTTGACTCGGAGCAAACGGCAGAACCTCTTAATTTTTACAGGGCGTTAGAGGAAAGCGCAAAAAGCGTTAAATCTGTTTTTGAAGAGGATTTAAATGAATAGCTTTGTTCCTTTTTCAAAAAAGCAGCTTGCGGCTTTAACCTGGTGGTGTCCGCAAAGCCCTGCGCACAATAAAAACGGCATTATCTGCGACGGAGCAGTTCGTTCGGGCAAAACGCTTTGTATGAGCATTTCCTTTAT
The DNA here is from genome assembly GCA_900543795.1 of uncultured Oscillospiraceae bacterium. Taxonomy (GTDB): domain Bacteria; phylum Bacillota; class Clostridia; order Oscillospirales; family Acutalibacteraceae; genus Eubacterium_R. Next base: position 8,248 of record UQSH01000029.1, read on the forward strand.
CAGCTGGGCGTTTTACTGTTTCAGCGATACCTCCTTTGCCGTTTGCGGAAAAACTATCGCTTCACTGAGGCGAAATGTTATAACGCCGCTGATACCGCAACTGACTTCCCTTGGCTTCAAATGCGATTACAAAATAAGCCGGATTTATTTAGAGATTGAAAAAGGAGGATGCACAAACCGCTTTTACCTTTTCGGCGGAAGAGATGAATCCTCTGCGTCTTTGATTCAGGGTATGACCCTGGGAGGAGTGCTTCTTGACGAGGTTGCGCTTATGCCCCGTTCCTTCGTTGAGCAGGCACTTGCAAGGTGCTCTCTTGAAAATTCAAAATTCTGGTTTAACTGCAACCCCGAACACCCATTTCATTGGTTTTACAGAGAATGGATACTTAAAAAAGAGCAAAAAAATATGCTTTATCTTCATTTCACAATGGACGACAATCCATCTCTTTCCGATCAGGTGAAAAGCAGATACAGGCAGCTTTATTCGGGAGCGTTTTACGAACGCTTCATAGACGGGCGATGGGTTGCGGCAGACGGGCTTGTTTACCCTATGTTTAACGGGGAACGGCACATAAAAAAGAGCAACGGCGCATTTTCCTTATACTATTTATCCTGCGATTACGGAACCGTTAACCCCTTTTCGCTTGGACTGTGGGGAAGGGCGGAGGACGGCTGGTATCGAATTGATGAATACTACCATTCAAGCAGAGATACGGGAGTTCAGCTTACCGACGAGGAATATTACGAGGAGCTTTGCAGACTTGCGGGAGAGCGCAAAATCGAAGCGCTTATTATTGACCCCTCTGCCGCAAGCTTTATCGAAACGGTTAAGCGCAAGGGAAAATACAGAGTTATAAAGGCAGACAACGATGTTTTAAAGGGCATAAACCTTGTTTGCTCTGCGCTTAAAAACGATGAGATATTCTTTTATCCCTGCTGCACCGATATAATCCGTGAATTTTCCGTTTATCGCTGGGATAACGGTATAAAAAAAGATGCGCCGCGCAAAGAAAACGATCACGCAATGGATGACCTGCGATATTTTACGGCAACCGTTTTATATGCCGAGGAGAGTGCCGCAGGCTACACCTTTGCAGTGGAAAGGAAGTGAAAACTTGGGCTTATTCAGCAACAAAAAGGCAAAAAAAGAGGAGGCGGGCGTTGCCGCCGTTCAAACAAGTGCGCAAAGCCGCCATCCTTTCTGCCTTTTAAGCTCTTACGCTCCGCTCGGAATGAACGGCAAAATATACGCCTCCTTGCGAGAAAGCGTTCCCGTTATTGATTCCGCCGTATTAAAAATCATTAGGCTTGTTAACGATTTCAAATTTGAAACGGGAAGCAGGAAAACCGACGAGCAGATTAACGCTTTTTTCGATGAAATCAATGTTGGCGGAAACCAAACGGGCATAAGTGCATTTGTTTCCTGCTATTTATCACAGCTTTTAACCTACGGAAGCGCAGTTGGAGAAATGATTGCCGACGACAGAGGACTTTATGCGCTTTACAACGGCGAGCTTGAGGCTCTTGAGGTTAAAAGAGCGCCCAACGGGCTTGGAATTGAATTTTACAATTCGGGAACGAAAATCGAAAATCAGGAGCTTATTCTTTTTTCCGCACTTAATCCGAGGGCGGGAGAAATACTCGGAACAAGCCTGCTCAGCGGCTTGCCGTTTATTTCCGATATTTTGCTGACTGTTTACAACACCATCGGCGAAAACTGGAAGCATGCAGGCAATCTGCGATATGCCGTTACATATAAGCCTAACGGCGATATGAGCGACGCACGCCTTGCAAAGGAAAGAGCGCAGGAGATAGGCAGGGCTTGGCAGGAGGCTATGAGCTGCACCGACGCAGTTAAGGATTTTGTTGCCGTGGGCGATGTCAGCGTTAAGGTTATCGGGGCAGACAATAATGTTTTATCAAGTGAAATACCCGTTCGCCAGCTCCTTGAACAAATTGTTGCAAAAACGGGAATACCGCCCTATATGCTTGGCTTGTCTTGGAGCACAACGGAGCGAATGAGCGTTCAGCAGGCTGATATGTTTACAACAGAGCTGAGGGCATACAGAAGAATATTAACTCCCGTTCTTTTAAAAATTGCAAACAAATACGCGCAGATAAACGGCATTTACTCACCGATAAAGGTTTCCTGGAACGAAATTCTGCTTCAAGATGAAACGGAGCACGCAAGAGCGCGTCTTTATAACGCTCAGGCAGACAGTATATTAAAGGAGGTTTCCGATTGACAGACGGATTTATCAGCAAGGGCTACTCCCCTTCCGATTCTGATTATGAAAAAATCAGGCAATTCACCCGAAAGGAATTCGCAAAGGATGAGCTTTATGTTTTTGAAGCGGTTCTTTGCAGTAACGATATAGACAGAGATTATGAAAAATTCTCTGTTGGCACGCTTAACGAGCTTGCGGGGCTTTTTAACGGCAAAACGGGTATTCGCGACCACTCAATGAAATCCACAGACCAGGCGGCAAGAATTTTTGAAACAAGAGTTGAAAAAGAGGACGGCAGAAAAACGGCTGACGGGGAGGATTATTATGTGCTCAAAGCAAAGGCATATATGGTTAGAACAAACGAAAATCAATCTCTTATTAAGGAGATTGATGCGGGAATAAAAAAAGAGGTTTCCGTTTCATGCAGGGTTAACGAGCGCATTTGCTCTGTTTGCGGTGCAGACAAGGCAAAGGAATACTGCAACCACATTGCAGGAAGAAAATATGATGAAAAAATGTGCTTTATAACCTTAAACAATGCAACCGACGCATACGAATTTTCATTTGTTGCCGTTCCGGCACAGCGTGATGCAGGCGTTGAAAAAGCCTTTGGCAACACACACCGCACCGACGCACAGAGCATTGAAAAGCAGCTTAAAGAGGGCGAAACGCTTCTTTCCGCACAGGAGGCGCAGACGCTTTTTGACTATATCGGCAGTCTTAAAGAAAATGCAAGGCTTGGAGAGGATTATAAAAAATCTCTTGAAAAGGAAATTTTATCGCTTTGCAGAAAGGCTTTGCCCGAAATGGATATTGAAATCTTTTCGGGTGTTACTGCCGTTATGACTGCAAAGGAGCTTCTTGCCTTTAAAGAGGCATTTGAAAAGAAAACGGCAGTGCAAAGCATACCTGCTCCGCAGCTTGCAAAGGCTCCGAGCACAAAACACAAGGCTGATTTCAGCCAATTCAGAATTTAAGGAGGACAAACAATGTCATTAAGTTACAAGGGCTTTAACGAGCAAACTCTTACATTCAAAGCATTTCAGGCAAGCAAGGACTATCCTGTTTTCATCAATACCCAGGGAGAGGTTACAAACTGCAACGCAAACAGTGAGTTTGCGGGAATTTGCACCTCGCTCAGAAACGGCCTTGCAACAGTTCAGGTTAGCGGCTATGCAGAGCTTCCGTACGGAGACTCTGTTCCGAGCTACGGCATAACTTATCTTATGGCCGACGGCTCCGGCGGAGTTAAGCCCTCTGCAAGCGGCAAGAAAGCCTACCTGATTGTTTCAATCGACAAGGTAAACAAAAAAATCGGCTTTATTATGTAAAAGGAGGAATTATTCACTATGGCATTTGACAACATTAAACTTGAAAAAGGACTTTACGCAACATCAAAGGGATTTACTGCTTCTCTTGAAGAGCTTGACCCCTCCGAAAACTATATAGGAACGGAGCTTGAAGGTCTTGACGCCTATCAGCGACAGTTAAAGCGCTTTGGAATTAAGGTTTCGGGAGAAAAATCAGACAGCGTTATGAAATTCTTTAACACAACAGATTCAGCTGCTCTTTTCCCCGAATATGTTTCAAGAGCGGTTAAGCAGGGCATCGAGGAATCCGATGTTCTTTCAAGCATTGTTGCAACAACAACCGTTATTGATTCGCTCGATTACAGATCTGTTGAAAGCATTCCCGGCAATGATGAGAAAGAGCTGAGCGAGGTTGCAGAGGGTGCATTCATTCCGCAGACAACCGTTAAAACAAAGGAAAGACTCACAAAGCTTCAAAAGAGAGGCAGAATGCTTGTTGCCTCTTATGAAGCAATTAAATTCCAAAAGCTCGACTTATTCACCGTTATGCTCAAGCAGATTGGCGCATACATAGCAAAGAGTCAGCTTAACGACGCAGTTATTTCGCTTATTGAAGACGAAGAGGATTTCACAACAACAAGTGAAACAGCATTAACATATAATCATTTCATTGAGCTTTGGAACAGTCTTCAACCGTATGAGCTTTCAACTGTTATTGCTCCGTCTGCTTATATAATGCAGATGATGAATATGAGCGAATTTAAGGATTCAAACGCAGGCCAAACCTTCCACGGCACAGGCAAAATGATTACCCCGCTCGGGGCTCAAATCGTTAGGAGCGAGGCTCTTCCCGATTTTGTTATCGGGCTTGACAAACGCTTTGCGCTTGAAAAAATCCAGGCAGGTGATGTTATTACGGAATATGACAAGCTTATTGACCGTCAGCTTGAAAGAGCAACAATAACCTCAATTGCCGGCTTTTCAAGAATAACAAACGGCTCCGTTAAGGGAATTCATTTTGAAGCGGAATAATTCCCGAGAGGAGGTATCGGCTTGACCGACAGAAGCAAGGTTTCTGAATATCTTATTCAGATTTCAAAAAAGAGCGAGGAGGAGCTTGAAGCCTTTTCGGGCATTATAGATTTCGGAATAAAAACCGTTTTTGAAATGCTCAAAAGCAGTGAATACGAAAATGATGAGCGCATTTTATTTTTTACTGCGGCTTTTATAAACACCTTTATTTCCGAATGCTCCGACGGCTCTGCACAGATAACCTCTTTTAGTGCAGGAGATGTTTCAATAACACAAAGCGCTGCAAGCTCATCGGCTGACGGTATATACAAAAAAGCCTATGAAGCGGCATCGTGCCTAATAAATGACGGCGCATTCGCATTTATGGGAATCTAACCTGCGCAAAAGCATCGCCTGTGCAGTTTTTTCTGCACGGGCGAGCAGAAATACAAAAGCGAAGGGAGCGGTTTTACGGACATTGTTATTAATAAAAGAAACGAGATAAAAAGCATTTTAAAGGCTTGCGGAAACACCGTTTATCTTGCCGACGGAGAATGGCGATCAACACCGTTTTTTGCCGTTATTGAGCAAAGGTGGAAAAGAAACAAATCTAACTTTGAGGACACTCAAACCGAAATCGGCTCCGTTAGTGCCGATTATTTCACATATATTGGCCCGTTTGACAGAGATATTGAGGCACTTTCCGAGAAGGGATATGTTATCTGCGACGGCAAGGAATACATATTTAAAAAGAAGCAAAAGGTTTCTATCGGCGACAAGGTGCAGCTTTATTGGGCAGTATTAAGGCAAAAAACAGAGGGCGGTTATGATAGTATTTAAAAATCTTATTAAGGAAACGGTTGAAGCAATTAATGCAAATCCGTTTTTTGCAGATAAAAAAATAATAGTTTCATATCCTTATGTAAAAAAGCCGACCTTTCTTGAAAATCCCGTTATTGCCGTTGGGCTTTTCGATATGAATTTATATGCAGAGCATCTTGGAGAGGAGTCTCCGGCAGGAACGGTTAAGGTTTTCTGCGATTGCTTTTTTCCTTATGAATTCAACGCTTCGAGCAGGCAGAAGACCTTATCCGAGGTTTGCAAAAGCGTTATTCAGGCAGGTGCGCTTGCAGTTTATGCAGACGAGCCTGCTTCAAGCAAGACAACGGCATGCGTTATAAGGCGGCTGATTTTCACCTTTAAGGATGAAACGGATTTTAATTAGCGGAGGTCATTATGGAAAACTATGAAGAAATAAGGGAGCTTTCCGAATATCTTATGCTTGATTCAAGGCGTTACGATTCCTCGCAGCAGGAGGAGGAATAATGCAGTTTATTAAAATGAGATATAAGGATTTTGAATTTGAAAAAAATCCTTATTCCGTTGAAATATCAAAATCAAAAAAAATAAGCAGACAAACAGTTTTCGGCAAGAACGAACGCATTTGCGAAACGGCGCAAAACGCAGAAATCATCACCGTTAAGGGCAGACTTTACGGAGAGGACGCAAACGAAAGAGCGCAATCACTGAAACGGCTCCAAAGGCAATCGGGTTCAGGAATGCTGCTTTTGCCTGACGGCGACTGCATTTGTGCCTTTCTCTGCTCGCTTCAACTGAAAAGCGAAGCAAGGGAGGGCTATATTGAATACTCGATTGAGTTTACCGAGGACGCCGCAAAGCGAGGTAAACCCGAAATAAGCTATGGCTTTACCTATGCGCTTGACGGCGAAAATGCCTTTGACATTGCAAAAAGGTGCAACACAACAGTTGAAGACATTATGAAAAGGAATGAAATAAAAACGCCGTTTGACATAAAAGCAGGCGAAAGGCTGGTGATTTGATGAAATTTCTGTTCAAATGCCTATCGGGAAAGGAATTTTTGCCCGAGCAAATAACCTCCTTTGAGCTTTCGGGCGAAGCCTCTGCGGCGTGCTGGGGACTGCGAATTAATTTTATTTGCGAAAAGGCACCCGAGGAAATTGTTGAGGTTAAAGCCTTTTCGGATGATAAACTGATTTTCAGCGGCTACTGCGATATGCAAAGAGCCACCTGCAATTCAAACGGCATTTCTGTTTTTGTTTATGCACGAAGCTCCGCCTGCCTGCTTGTTGACAACGAGGCTCTCCCCTGCGAATACCATATACCTACCTCACGCCAGCTTTGGATACAAAACGGCAGAGAATTAGGCTTTGAATACGGCCTGCCGGATCTTACCTGCGAGGGAATATACAGAGTTTTAAAGGGCACAAGCCGTTTTGGTGCGATAAATGATTTTGTTTGCGAAATCTATGGCAGAGGAATTTATGTTTCGCCCGACGGAGTTATTAAGGCATACGATATGAGCAGAGATTTAAAATCGCTTCCCGAAAATGATATTATGAGCACCTCGTTTACCTACAAAAGGAGCGGCGTTTTAAGTGCAATTGACTATAAAATTGATTCGGGCGAGAAATACAAATACCATCTTGAAAGCGTGCTTGCAAAGAAAAGCCTCATAACCCGCAAAAAGCTGATTAATCTTTCCTCTCTTCCCTCCTGGCAAAGGAAGGCACGGGCAAAGCGGCAGATACAAAGCTCTTTGAAGGGCTACACGGCGGTTGAAATTTCACTTTCAGGAATTCACGAATATTCGCTATATGACAGAGTTTTTGCGGATTTGCCTTTACTTGATGTCTGCGGAGAATATTTTGTTGACGAAATTGTTTATCGGGCAGGCGCAAACGGATTTTCTACCTCGCTTGTTTTAAGGCAAGAGGCAAAGGAGGAATTCAACAATTATGTGGCTTAGCAAAAAAGGTGCTTCAAAGGAAAGCCCTGCGGCAGAAGAGGGCACGCTGACAGTCAGCTCGCAGGGGTGCACGGAGGCAACGGGAACGCTGCAATCAAGAAGCGCAAAAACATATTCTCCGTTTGGATATTCCTACTGTGCGCCTGCCGGAGAGCAGGTTTTGATTATAAACGGCTCCTCGGGGGCGGCTTATGCAGGAGTTGAAATGGAGGACACAGCCCTTTCCCCCGGGGATATAAAAATTTCCTCGCCGACAGGCTCGCAGATTTTTTTAAACGGCAACGGAGATATAAAAATGCTTTCGGCATACGGCTGCAACATTCAGCTTAACGGCAACGGCGAAATAAATATGTCCTCGCCGACGGGAGCATATATCAATCTTAACGGCGACGGAGATATTATTATGAACGGCGTTACAGTAATGAAAAACGGAATTATCCTTAACGCAGACGGAGATGTTATTTTTTAAATTCAAAAATGATTTACCGAAGGATTTGAAAAAATGAATGAAATAATAAAAAACGGAGATTATGCTTTGGAAAACGGAGCCGTTCTTCAAGGCGAATACAGCGAGACGGTGCTCCAAGACATAGCAAGGGCAATTAAGACAAAGCTCGGTGCATTTTATCCCGATAAAAATTACGGCTCTCGGCTTGACGAAATCAGCGGTGAGTCTGCGCTTCTTTATGCGCTTTGCTTTGCACGGTGCGCCGTTTACGGTATGGACGGAGTTTACATAACAAATGCTAACGCCGTTAAGGGCGGCTTTAACTTTTCCGTTTCAATAAACAACGAAGCAAAGGAGGTGTTTGTTGAATTTGAGCACAACCTATAATGAAATTCTTGAAAAAATGAAGCTTGCTTTCTTCAACGAGAGCGGGCAAAGCATAAAAAATATGTCTGACCTTGAACTGCGCTTTAAAGCGGCGGCAACGGAAATTTATTCAGCCTATGCAAATGCGGATTTCGTTTTAAGGCAGGCATTTGCACAAACGGCAACGGGCGAATATCTTGATATGCATGCACAGTTAAGAGGCATTGAAAGAAAAAAGAGCGCAAGGGCGCACGGAGCGTTAACCTTTTTCGTATCCGAGCCTCTTGAAGAGCAAATAATTATCCCTGCGGGAACAATCTGCTCTAACGAAGACAATCCGCAGATACAGTTTGAAACAGACGAACAGGCAATACTGCTTGCAGGCGAGCTGTCCTGTACGGTTGCGGCAACGGCGGTTACACACGGCAGAGAATTCAATCTTTCGCCGGGCGAGGTTACGGTTATGGTTAATCCGCCGGAATACATTGAGGGCGTTATAAACGACACGGAATTTACGGGCGGATGTGATGACGAGAGTGATTCCTCCCTGCGTGAACGCATTATATCTTCTTATAGCATTGCGTCAAACGCCGTAAACAAAAAATCTGCCGAGGAGCTTATTATGACGCTTGACGGGGTTAGGGATTGCAACATTACGCTTGATGAAGGCGGAGCTCTTACCGTTTGCGTTAAAACCGCCGACGACAGTGTTTCGCAGGAGCTAAGCGATGAAATAACAAACCTTTTGGGCTTTGCGGCATTATGCGGAGTTGAAATAAACGCCGTTCCTGCTTCAAAGGTTGATTTTTCAATAAGTGCGGCAGTCAAAATTAAGCGAGGCTACAACAGAGAGGCGCTTGAAGCAGAGCTTATTGAAAAAATCAGAGAGGCTTGCTCGCAGGAAAAAATCGGCAAAAGCATTAAATCCTCTGAAATCATTCCTGCGCTATACGGCACTCAGGGGGCAGAGCTTATTGAGCTTGCACTTTCGCCCGGCGCAGAGGGAGTTGCCGTTTGCGGTGCGAGGGAGTATCTTGTTTTAACAGACGCAAGGGTGGATTTTTATGAATAATGAAATCTATTTAAGACTTTGCTCTCTTATGGAAAGGCTTGGCTTTTCCGCCGAGGGCAAAGGAATAACACGAGGAGAAATGGCAGGCTATGCCGAGGGAATTTCCTTTGCGGATGAAATGCTTTCGCAAACGCTGAATGAAATTTTTATTTCAACCATGAGCGGCTTCGGAATTGAACGCTTTTGCGATTTATTAAGCATTGAAAGAAAAGCAACAGACGAGGAAACAAAGCAGGCTATTATTGAAAAGGCAGCTCAAAGCAGTCATCAAATTTCCGTAAACGAATACAACAACGCAATGGCAAAGATGGATTTTTACAGCGAAACGAAGACAGGCGACGGCATAGCATATAAAATTTCGCCCGTTACAAAGGAAAACCTTGCGGCGCTCGGCGAATTTATTGAAAATTATTTTCCCGTTTACAGAAAAGCCGTTTATGACGGAAACGGCTCTGACTGGAATTCCTTGGAGCTGCTTAATTTTTACTGGTATGAAATTGATGCGTCGGGCTTTTCGTTTGATATATTTGAATCCATTGAGGCTTAATGCCCTTCAAGGGATAAAGCCGGCAGTCCGCTCCGGCTGAAACGGCGGACGGAAAGGTTAAGATATTTATGAGTTCAACAAACAAAACAACTTATTTGGGATTAAACAGCTGGCTTGGCACAGACAAGCCGCAGAGAGCCGATTTTAACGCAGACAACGAGCTTATTGACACGGCTATCGGCGAGCATTTTGAAGATGAAATACGCCATATTACAGGCGAGGAACGAGAAACATGGAACTCTCCCTATTTCATTGGAACATATTTCGGAAACGGGGAAGCACCTCGTACTATAACAACAAAATGCCCGTTTGACCCGTCAATTGTTATTGTTTTTGCAAACAGCTTTACGCCGACCGTTACGAGTTTTTCCTCTTCAACGGTTAGGCATTATTTCGGCTTTGCAACAAAAAGAGGCTCAACAATGGATTTTTCATTTGACAAGAAAAATCTTATTATCAACAGCACAACAGACGGAACAAACGGAAACGAATATGTTATGCTCAATCAAATCGGAAAAACTTATATTTACATTATGATAAGATAATCCGACTTAACAGAAAAATGCTTCGGAGGCTTTGAGCTTCCGAAGCATTTTTTATGTAATTATATAATTATTCGCAAACGCCCTCACAGCCGTTTTTATCAAACATACAAAGGGCTTCAATCATAATGCTTATGCCGGCTTCAATTGCGTCCTCGCGAAGATTTTCGGGGTTGTCAAGGCGAGTATGATAATATCTCGGCGGAGCCGGATCCATTGCGGCAAAGCCTGTTGCGGGGATACCTCTTTGAGTGAACGCCGCAGCATCGCAGCCGCCGATATAAATTGATTCATATTTAACATCAAAGCCGCAATTTGCGCAGGCATCGTGCATAAGCTCCTTAACGCCCTTATGGTGCTGAAGCGTGCCTGAAAGGTCTCTGTCGTAAACCGCCATTGTTTCAAGATCACGGAAGGTATCCATAGCAACAACGATTGTTGGAGTTTTTTTCATTTCCTCCTCGTGAGCCTTTGCATAAGCCTTTGCTCCTCTTAATCCTGCTTCCTCGGAGCCTGAGCAAATCATAACAACCTCTGTGTTTTCAAAGCGAACCTTTGCCTCATCAAGAGCTTTAATTGCCGCCATTCCAACATAGCAGCCCGAAAGATTATCGGAAGCACCCGGAACGGATTTGGTCCAGCTTTGGAAGAAAAGAAACGCAAATTCAAAAGGAATGAAAACGCACGAAACAACAAACAAGGCTATAAAGAACCATCTTGCACTTTCAATGCTCGTTGCGGCAGCGCCCTTGCCTACAATAATGCAAACAAGTGCAAAGACTGTTTGAACAACAAGGCCTACAACTGCGGGGATTTCAACAAAAAGCTTTGCCTGCAAGCCGCCTATTAAGTAATTAAGAGTCCATTCAAACTGTGAATCGGAATGACCTATCATAATAAATCTTTTCTTGATTTCGCCTGTTGGCTTTCTTGAAGCAATCATATTGTGAGAGGTTTGCTTCGGGAAAAGGAAATCGTCAAACTGCTTATACATAAGAAATTCAAAAATAAGCGGAACAAATGCCAAAACGCAAAGCACAAGCGCCGCAATGGGACTTGCAAACCAGTTTACAAAAACGCTGGCAATTCCGCAGGCAACCGTGAACGGGATAAATCCCATAAAGCCCTGACGGTGAATTTCAAATTCTTCAATATCCGTTTTTTCGCAATAGTTTTTCATATCCTTTTGGAACCATTGCTGCGCACGAAGCTCCTCGGGAGAGCCCGGCTTACGAGGACCTATTCTTTTGCAAACCTTTGTTATGCCCTTAATTGCATATTCGGTTTGACGCTTAATGTCATAATCATTGCTGTATTCAAGTGCAACCTTCATATTCTTCGCCTTTCCGCACACAAGGACCTTTGCGCCCCTGTCTGCCGTATAAAATTAATATTAATTCATTTTATCATAATATTAATGATTTTACAAGAATTGTATCTAAATTTTACAAAATGCAATCAATTTAAATGATGAATAAAAATGCCCGAAAGGAGCTTTGGCTCAAACCATGTTGATTTCGGCGGCATAATCAGCCCTGCATCTGCAATATCCATTAAATCCTTAACGGTTGTGGGGAACATTGAAAATGCCAGCCTCATATCCGTTGCCGTGCGCCTTTCAAGCTCTTCAAGGCCTCTTATTCCGCCTATAAAATCAATGCGCTCGTCATTCTTCGGATTTTCAATTCCCAAAACGGGAGCAAGCAAATTATCCTGCAAAACGGAAACATCAAGCCTTTTAACAGGATCGCCTTCATCAATGAATTCTTTTTTTGCTTCAAGGCGATACCACTGACTTCCGATAAGCATACCAAAGGTGTGCCTTTTATCAGGCTTAACCCTTTCCTGCGATTTCTCAACATTAAAGCATTTTGAAATATCGCTGATGAATTCCTCCTCGCTTCTGCCGTTTAAGTCCTTAACAACACGGTTATAATCCATAATTTCAAGATCGCAATCGGGGAAAGCAACCGCAAGGAAGAAATTAAACTCCTCGCCTCCGTCATAATTCGGATTTTGCTCACGCCTCATTTGACCTACTCTGACAGCGGATTCGCATCTGTGGTGGCCGTCTGCAATATAAAATGCGCCTGCATCGGCAAAAAGCTCTGAAAGGCGGGAAATGATTTTTTCATCATCAACAACCCAAACAAGCTGCCTTACTCCGCCCGATTCAAAATCATAAACGCTTTCGCACTTTTTTGTGTATTCCTCGGTTATTTTGCAGATTTCGTCATTTTTTCTGTAAGTTAAAAAGATAGGCCCCGTGTTTGCATTAGTTATATTAACATGATTAATACGGTCGCGCTCCTTCTTTTCAAGCGTTTTTTCGTGCTTTTTGATATTGCCGTTTATATAATCATCTATGGAGGCACAGCCTGCAATACCCGTTTGCGCTCTGCCGTTCATTATTTGGCGGTAAATATAAAAGCACGGCATTGAATCCTGAACTAATGCGCCGCTTTTTTCAAGTGCTTCAAGATTTTCCTTTGCCCTTTGATAAATTTGGGGAGAATACTGATCTGTTCCAACAGGAAAATCAACCTCTGCCCTATCCGTGTGCATAAACGAAAGCGGCTTGCCCTTAACATATTCACGAGCCTCTGCGCTGCTCATAACATCATACGGAAGTGCCGGAATATCCGCCTGGTGCTCCCTGCTTGGTCTGAATGCTTTAAATGCTTTGAAAACTGCCATTACTTTTTCTGCTCCCTGTTTTTTTCATAAATTATACGCAAGCCGTCAAGCAACAGATTTTCATCAACTATAACCTCACGCCTAACCGCCTTTGAAATTGCCCTTGCAAGGCCTCCGGTTAAAACTATTGTTGCCTTTTCGCCAAGCTCCTCTTCAAATCTTTCAGCCATACCCTCTATCATTGCCGCCGTGCCGATAACGCAGCCGCATTTCATTGCGTCTATCGTGTTTGCTCCGATGATTTTTGACGGTGCGGAAATATCAATATGAGGCAAAAGCGAGGTTGTGCTTGCAAGGGCGTTGATAGCCGTTTTAACACCGCACATAATCGCTCCGCCGAGATGAGCTCCCGTTTTATCTAAAACAGACGCCGTTGTTGCCGTTCCTATATCAAAAAGTATTGCGGGAAGCGGATATTTATTAACAACCGCAACATCGCCCACAACTATATCCGCACCCGTTTCGGCAGGGTTATCAAGCTTTATATTAAGACCTGTTTTTATTCCCGGCCCAACTATAAGAGCCTCTACGCCGCAAACGGTTTTTATGCTTTTTTTGAGAGTTCTTACAAGAGGAGGCACAACGCTTGAAATAATTGCACCCTCAATGGCTGCAACATCGTAAATTTCAAGAAAGGTTTTCAGCTTCATTGAATATTCGATTTCCGTTTCAAGGGTGTTTGTTGCAAGCCTGCCCGAGCAGACAAGCCTTTCGCCGTCAAGCACGCCGAGAACAATATTTGTGTTGCCGACATCAACTGCAAGTATCATATATTAAACCGCCTTTCATATTTTTAGATTATTATATTATAATTTGCGGTTAATGTAAAGAAAAAAACGCTTCGGAAATTTGCACCTCCAAAGCATTTTTTTGCACAGATTAATCAAGAGCATATCTGCCTGTTGATTTGTCCGTTCTGTTTTTATGTTTTTCGTTTTAAATTAAAATTTTGGAAAGAATTGTTATGCCTTTGTGCCGTTTGACCACGCGCCGTAAACATAGCCTGTCGGCCAATTTCTCCAAGCACGAACACGAACATAATATGTTTGATTTGATTTAATGCCCGTTA
>UQSH01000030.1 GCA_900543795.1 uncultured Oscillospiraceae bacterium
GAAGCGCTCTTTTTTACTATAATATTTGATTTCTAAATTGTTTTGGAGTTTTACCGAATTCTTTTTTGAAGCAAGATATGAAATAACTTTCCGAACAGAAGCCGAGATAATATGCGATATCCGAAACGGAATAGTTTTCTTTTAGCATTTCCTTTGATGCTTGCAGCCTTTGGGATCTAATATATTTTGATAGATTGATTCCCATATTTTTCTTAAATAAATATGATAAATAGTCCTCTGATAATCCACACTCTTTAGCCAATGTAACAACATCTAATTTTTCGTGAAGATGTGTATTGATATAATGCAAGCATTTTCTTATTGTTTGAGGATAGGCGCTATTCTCTCTGCTCTCGGCAACCATATCGGTTAGAGTAATGCTTTTTTGAATGACAAAATCGACTATATCATCGGTATTTGTCATTTTGTCAATGTTAGTAATGCAATTATCAGCATAATTGTAGGCTGTTGTTTCGTCAAGTCCTCCTTGAATTGCCGAACGGGTAATAAGTGTAAACAATGACACAGCCCAATATTTTATTTGTCTTAAACTGTCATTTGACATTTTTCCAATATTTATACCACTGTCAATCAAGCTATTAATCATAAGCTTAACATCGGTACGACTGCCTTTCTTAATGCTCGATAAAAAAGCCGTCTCCAACTCATAAGAGGTATGAATAATGCCATTTTCTCTTTCATCAAAAATACGGCTTTCATCAAGTATGTTAATTTTGTATTTGCTCATTCTAATCACCATATTAAAAATACCATATTATTTCCAATTTTTCAACGGAATTATTATATAAATACAAGAAATATTATATATTTTAACCTTGCATATGGATATGATGATATTGTAACAATCGAGGTGATTTTATGATTAGCAGAACAAAACCGGAATTGACAAAGGCACAGGTGCAGGATATGTTTGATTCTGCCTGTCTCGGCAAGGTCGTATCCTTTGATAAGCTCGGCGACGGAGAATATAATGCCGTTTATGATGTTGTAACAGATATGGGTAATTATGTTTTAAAGGTTTCTCCGCTTGATAAAACAGGAATACTGACCTATGAGCAGGATATGATGCGAGGAGAGGTTTTTTGGTATGCACAAATCAGAACGCATACAAATGTTAAGGTGCCTTATGTTTATTACAAGGATTTTTCTCATACCGTTTTTTCGTCCGATTATTTTATAATGGAAAGAATGGATGGCGAACAATTGAACAATGCCAATTTAACTGATGATGAAAAGCTTTGGTGCAAGGAAGAAATTGCAAGAATTATTGCAAAATTTCACAAGGTGCAAAACAACAAATTCGGTTATATTCAAAATCAGCTTTATGATAATTGGTATCTCGCATTGCGGAGTATGACGCTCAACCTAATTCACGATACCGAAAGAGCAGGTAAAAAAACAAAACGAGGCGAAAGGCTGCTCAAATATATAGATGAGTACAAGGATATATTAGAAGCCGTCCCCTGCTCAATGGTGAATTTGGATATGTGGTACGGCAACATTCTTTGTGTAAGAAATAAAAACAAATTAGAATTAATTGTTATTGATCCTGAACGAACTGTATGGGGCGATGCGATTTTTGACTTTGTAAACCTTGAATTTGAAAAAATGCTGAATAAAAAAACTACCTCATTAAATGCGTATAATGAGGTAGCAAAAATCAAGGTTAATTGCACAAAGGAAGAAATGATTAGATTTGCTTTTGCATTAGGATATTTGGCGTTAATTCAAGAGGCAGAAAAGTATTACCGATACACACCCCGCCATTTTGGTTGGTGGCGAAATGTTGCTTCCTGTAAATTTTTATACTCAAACGCATTTAGAATATTAAAGCATGGAACAAATTAAAACTAATTCTATCACTGTTGACGAAGCAAAAGAATATACAGTTTTTGTTGCAAAAAAAGAGCTTTGCTGCAATGTCAACAAGGCTCGGTATCTTGGTGGTGGCTCATTTGGATATGTCTACAAGGTTGATATTGATATACCGCCTTATACTATTGTAATGAAGGCTTGCAGATGTAATAATATGTGTGAACGAGAAGCGTTTGAATTAAAAACACTGTCAGAAGATAGTATAATTCATATACCAGAGGTGTATTTTGTATATTTGAAGGATGATATAACACCGATTGATTTTATCTGTTTGGAATATGTTAGCGGTAAAAACTGTTTTACGGATTTTTCAAAATTGTTTTTATCAAAAGCAAGGAAGCGTAAATTTGCTGATAAGGTTACATCAGCAATGTATACTTGGCATTCTAAAACTAACGATAAGTTTGGACCAATTCAAAACCCAACCTATAATAACTGGCTTGATTATTATAAGCCGTTTGCATTTGATATTTTGCGAACGGCTAGGAAAATGGTTAAAGGCGGCCAATTAGAACCGTATTTTTTAAGAACAATGGAGCGTGCTTGGAACAATTTTGATTTTATTTTTATTGAAAAGGTCGAGCGAGCCGGTTTAATCCACGGTGATCTTAATGTAATGAATATAATGGCAGATTCCCGGCTTAATCCTGTTGCAATAATTGATCCGTTTGAAAGCAAATGGGCAGATGCCGAATTTGATTTATTCCAATTAAAAAACTTAACCGGAAACGCCTTTGGACTTTATAAAATGTATAAATCAAAATATCCAACATCTAAGAATTGTGATTTAAAGGTTGCTTTTTACGCAATGTATCACGAAATATATTGTTATATTCGTTCCGGCAGAAGAACGAAATTTAATCATTTGCGATGTTTATTACAACTAAAAAAAGAATTGAAAAAAGCGAATCTCTATTAGCATATTTGTTATCTTATAAAAAAGAACTGACGGTTTTATCCATCAGTTCTTTTTTGGAGCTGGTGATCAGACTTGAACTGACGACCTATTGATTACGAATCAATTGCGCTACCAACTGCGCCACACCAGCAATTATTTTATTTTCAGCGTCTGCGCTTGTGCGGACGCTTTTTTGATTTGTTTGTTTGCTTAAAAATTATACAATAAAATGCGGGCGAGGTCAAGAGTTAATTGAGGAGTTCGTATAATTTTGAATAAACAAAATCAACGCTTGCTCTTCTGACATTATTTCTGCCGATTGCGCCAAACTGCATTGTATAGGTTTTAACAATGCCGTTAATTGAAAAGCCGAAGCACACCATACCAATAGGCTTATTTGCCGTTGCTCCCGTTGGCCCTGCTATTCCCGTTATGCCGACTCCCACGCTGCTTTTTGCCTTATTTGCAACGCCTGATGCCATTTCCGACGCAACCTGCTCTGACACCACGCCGTATTTATCTATACTTTCCTGCTTTACGCCGAGGAGCTTAACCTTTGCTTCGTTTGCATAGGTTACAAAGGACTCATCAAGAACATTTGAAACGCTTGTTACTCCCACAAGCTCTCCGCAGCACAGGCCTCCTGTGCAGCTTTCCGCAAAGGAAATCTTCATTTTTCTTTCAATTAATATATCAACTACCTTGCACACGGTGTTATCAGAGCCGTATTCGCCCTTTGAATCGGGTGCTTTTTCGTTATTCATTAAAGCCACTCTTTTCTTAAAAAATGATTAAAGAACAAATATATTTTTTGCCCGCTGTTATAAATTAAACATATTTTATTACATCGTAAATATTATCAACAACGGGAACATCGCTTCGCAAATCCTTATCCTTGAACCAGCCCCAATTCATACGCACGGCCTTCATTCCTGCGCCAAGCGCTCCCTCGATATCGTTAACGGGGTGGTCGCCTACATAAAGGCATTCCTCTGCTTTCAGTCCGAGCTTATCGGCGGTATATATAAATATTGCCGCATCGGGCTTATGAATATTTATATCTCCGCTTACAACAGCTATGTCGCAATAAGGAAGCAAGCCGCTGTTATCAAGCTTTGTATGCTGTAAAACAGACGGACCGTTTGTTATTACTCCTGTTTTTATACCTTTTGCACGAAGCTCCTTTAAAAGCGGAACGGTTTCGTTAAAGATAACATTAAATGTGCCGAATTTAGTGTCATAATGCTCTGCAAGCATTTGCGCAGACGGGGCATTTTCCCACTGCCACATATCTATTAGCTGCTGATACCATTTTGTTCTTACAACATAACCGCCGTTTCCCGTTTTAACCATATCATTTATTCTTTTTTGCTTTTCTTCCTTTGAAATCTGCGGAAGAAATTCATCCATAAACGCATCGGCATATTTATCAAAGGCGGCAGTTCTGTCCTGCAAGGTTTCGTCAAAATCAAATAATACTGCTTTTATCATAATTCAACTGCTCTTTTAGTTCGTTTACATCCTTAAAGGTTTTTTCACCGCGCAGATAATCAACAAGCTCAACCGTTACGGTTTTGCCGTACAAATCCCCGTCATAATCAAAAATATGCGTTTCGGAAAGCGGCTCATCAACCTGCCAAGACGGTCTTTTGCCGATATTCGTGAAAGCCTTATATGATTTTCCGTTTATCAGCACTCTGCTTTCATAGACGCCGAAATGAGGAATGATAATCCCCTTCGGCAAATGCTGATTAATAGTGGGATATCCGATTGTTCTGCCCCGTTTATCGCCGTCTATAACCACGCTTTCATAGGTGAAATTATAGCCGAGCATTTCATTAGCGGCTTTTATTCTGCCCTCGCTGACGGCTTTTCTGATTCGTGTTGAGCTTATGGGCAAGCCCTCATAATCCTGTGCTTCAAGAATACGCACCCAAACATCCTGCTCTTCAAGATATTTTCTCATATCAAGAGCAGACCACGAGGCGTTTTTTCCGAAGCGGAAATTAAAGCCGCACAAAATCATTCCCGCTCCGAATTTATCAAGAAGAATTTTTTCAATAAACTCCTCGCCGGAAAGATTTTTTATTTCTTCGAAATCGGCAAAAACCGCATTTGGATATCGCCGTTCAAAAATGCTTTTTTGAAGAAGCGAAAAGCGGTTATGAACGCAATATATAATTGCATTATCGGCACCGGTTACAACTGTTTTATGGGCAAGATGCATACCGTCAAAATCGCCGAGCGCAACTGCCGTTCTTTTTTTATTGTTTGTTTCAGTCATAAATCTATTTTTCAATAAATAATTTTTTCACACGCAGCTCGCCGCCGTCTGCCTCTCCCAAGCCGAGAAAATCATTTTCGGGAGAATAAACACGGTAAAGGCGTCCCTGCTGAGTTTCATATTTTATTCTGCCTAAATCAAGCGCACCGCCGTTTTTGAAGCGTATGCCTTGTGCACAGGTTACGGCAATTGCGCCGTAAAGCGAAAGTGCCTTATCAACGGGAATAATCAAATCATCAAAGGAAGCATTTTCTTCCTTTCTTTTGAAAATTTCATCAAGAGAAACGCATTTTTCAATGGGAAATCCGCATGCAAGCGTTCTGCAAAGCTTTGTCATAACCGCTCCGCAGCCGAGCCTTTTGCCTATATCGTCAATAAGCGTGCGCACATAGGTTCCCTTGGAGCACAAAACCTCAATTGAATATTCAACATCGTTTATCTGCTCAACGCATATTCTTTTGATTTCAACCTCTCTGCCTTGCCGCTCAACCTCTATTCCCTGCCGAGCAAGCTCATAAAGCCGTTTACCGCCTACGGAAACAGCGGAATACATCGGCGGAGTTTGCATTATTTTACCCAAAAAGCTCTCTGCCGCCCTTGAAACCGCCTTATAATCGGCGTTTACGCTGTTTTTTTCTATAATATTTCCCGTAATATCAAGAGTGTCTGTTACCGTTCCGAGCATAAATTCAGCCCTATATTCCTTATCGCTTTCGGGAAGAAAATCAAGAAATTTTGTTGCACCGCCGAGAAGCACGGGGAGAACGCCCGTTGCCATTGGATCAAGTGTTCCTGCGTGGCCGCACTTTTTTTCTCCCGTTGCATATCTAACCCTTGAACAAACGCCGAAGGAGGTTATATCCGACGGCTTATTTATGCAAATAATACCCGTCATTTAAGAATTTCTCCGCACTTTTCAACAAGAAGCCTTTTGGCTGCTTCAACATCACAATCGAGCCTGCACGCCGCTGCTTGAAGATGGCCGCCGCCCCCGAAAGCGCCGGCAAGCTCTGCAGCATTAACGCTTTCAAAGGTTCTTATGGACGCCTTGCAGGTTTTATCCTTTTTTTCTCTTATTGTGATACCGATTTCAACGCCCTCAATCTGCCTTGTGAGAGGTGCGAGAGCCTCTGTTTCCTGCTCGTTTGAGCCTGTTTTTTCATACATTTCCTGCGTTACGGTTATAATTGCAACTCTGCCCGAATAATAAAATTCAAGTCCGTCAAGCGCAAGCCTTTCAAGATAAGCATAGGTTTTTGTTTTTGTTTCAAACATTATGCGATTTATTCTTCCGTTTTGCGCTCCCATATCAATAAGATTTGCGGCAATTCTGAAGGTTTCGGAATTTGTTGAAGCATATCTAAAGCAGCCTGTGTCGGTTGAAATTCCCGTAAACAGACAATTTGCAATGCCTTCATCAATTTGAACGCCGAGCTCAAGAACAACCTTATAAATTATCTCGCAAGCGGCCGGAACATCGCAAAGCAGAGTTTTTTCTGCATAATCCGTATTGGTTGAATGATGGTCTATACAAAGATTGATTTTTCCCTTGAACTCATCCTGGAGAGGGCCGAGAAGATTTTCTGTTGCAACATCAACGGCAACAATAAACTCCTCTTTAAATTCGGGAAAATCAACCCCCTCATACAGATAACCGTATTTTGCGGGGATTTCATCAGCATTAATAACCCTTGCCTTTTTTCCGAGCTTAAGCAGGGCAAGGCAAAGGCCAAAGCCCGAGCCGAGAGTATCTCCGTCCGGATGGGCGTGAGTAAGGATAAGAATATTATCCTGCTGTGAAAGAAGCCCTGCACATTCTTTAATATCAATTTTCATTTGAAGTATCCTTTAATTTTTCAAATATCTCCATACCCTTTTCGATGGAATCATCTGCAATAAATGTTAGTTCCGGGGCCTTTCTTAAATGGAGATTATTTCCGAGCGCACGGCGGATATAGCCCTGTGCAGAGGTTAAGCCCTTGCAGGCGTCCTTTGCCGTTGCCAATCCGTCCATTGCGCTGACATAAACCTTAGCATAGCTTAAATCGTTTGATACCGTTACATTAACAACAGTAAGCATTTTTCCTGCAACACGGGGGTCTTTAAGCTCCCTCATCAGAGAAATAATTTCACGCTTAATGTCCTCAGAAATTCTGTCTATACGAAAACCTGCCATAATTAATCCCTGTAATCCTCAACAATATAGCATTCAAAGATATCGCCCGGCTTCAAATCATCCCAGTCCTCAAGAGAGATACCGCATTCATAGCCGGAGGAAACCTCTTTAACATCATCTTTAAATCTTTTAAGGCTCTTAATGCCCGTTTCTGCGATCTGCTTGCCGTCTCTTATAACTCTAACCCTACCGGCCTTGCGGACTGTTCCGCTTGTTACGAGAGAGCCTGCGATTGAGCCAACGCTTGAAAGAGTATAAATCTCACGAACCTCAACGGTTCCCGTATCAACATTACGGTGCTTAACGGAGCGCATACCCTTCATTGCGGCTTCAATATCCTCAATTGCATCGTATATAATATCATACTGCTTAATTTCAATGCCGTCTCTTGCCGCATTATCGGCAGCAACCTGCTCAACGCCCGTTGCAAAGGCAACAATGATTGCATTTGAAGCGTTTGCAAGCATAACATCGGAATCGTTTACCGCACCTACTGCACCGTGAATAATCTTAACTCTTACCTCATCGTTTTCAATTTTGAGAAGCGACTGCTTAACCGCTTCAACAGAGCCCTGAACATCTGCTTTAACTATGATATTAAGCTCCTTGAGCATACCCTCTTCAAGAGTTGAGAAAAGAGTGTCAAGAGTAACCTTTTGATAAAGCTTAAACTCCTCCTCCTTAGCCTGAGCCTTTCTCTGCTCAACAAGCTGCTTTGCAAGTCTTTCATCAGAAACGGCATTAAACTCGTCGCCGCTCATCGGTGCTCTGTCAAGTCCCATAATTTCAACAGGAACAGACGGACCTGCACTGTTAATTTTTTTGCCCTTATAATCGGTCATCGCACGGACTCTGCCGACTGCTGTGCCCGCAACAACATAATCACCCGATTTAAGAGTTCCGTTTTGAACAAGGAAGGTTGCAACGGGGCCTCTGCCCTTATCAAGCTTTGCTTCAATAACAATACCCTTTGCGGTTCTGTTTGGATTTGCTTTAAGCTCGCTCATTTCGGAAACAAGAAGAATGGTTTCAAGCAGCTTATCAATTCCCATACCCGTTTTAGCGGAAACGGGAACACAGATAACATCGCCGCCCCATTCCTCAGGAACGAGCTCATGCTCTGTTAACTGCTCCATAATTCTTTCGGGATTTGCTCCCTCTTTATCCATTTTATTGATTGCAACAATAATTTGAATTTCAGCCGCCTTGGCGTGATTGATAGCCTCTATGGTTTGCGGCATAATACCATCGTCTGCGGCAACAACAAGAACTGCAATATCCGTTGCCATGGCACCTCTTGCACGCATTGCCGTGAATGCGGCATGGCCGGGAGTATCAAGGAAGGTTATCGGCTGGCCGTTTGCAACAACCTGATACGCACCGATAGCCTGAGTTATTCCGCCCGCCTCTGTTGAGGTTACATCTGTGTGTCTAATAGCGTCAAGAATTGAGGTTTTACCGTGGTCAACATGGCCCATAACGCAAACAACGGGAGGTCTTGAAACTGCATTTTCATCATCCTCAATATCTTCCTCAATAATTTGCTCCTCGATTGAAACCTCAATCTTCTTTTCAACCTTTGCGCCAAGCTCTGTTGCAACAATTTCAGCGGTGTCATAATCAATAACCTCGTTTACCGTTGCCATAACTCCGAGCACCATAAGCTTTTTGATAACCTCATTTGCGGTCATACGCAGAAGGTTTGCAAGCTCGCCGACTGTGATTTCATCGGGAACCTGAATTTTAATCTGCTGCTTCTTTCTTTGCTCCTGTATTCTTGCAAGTCTTTGCTGCTCTGTTTCCTTCTTTGAATGAGCGTGCATTCCCTGAGGCTTTTTCTTTCTGTACTGCTTTGACTTTTGATTGAGCTTTTGCTTTTTCTGATAATCGCCCATTGAAGAAGCAGGAGCGATATCCTCATATTTTTGATTATATTTTTCAAGGTCAACATTATTAACACGGGTGTCAATTCTGCGAGCCTCGCCCTTTGTTCTTGCCTGAGGAGCCTGATTTGCCTTTTTCTTTGCCTTTTCCTCTGCTCTTTTTGCAGCCTGCTCTGCCATTTGCAGAATTGCCGCTTGGCTTTCTCGCTTTTTATCCTTTGCTGTTTTAGCAGGCTTTTCGCCGTTTGCCTTTTGAGCGCCGGCACTTTGCTTTTCCTTTTTAGAAGCATTATCGGACTTTGCATTTTCCTCGGGCTTTTTCTCTGCGGCTTTTTTCTTTTTAGCCTTTTCGCCTGATTTGAAATATTCATCAAAGCTTTTAACACTACCTAATAAGGTTAACCTTTCAAAAAGTATGTTTAACTCATTTTCTTCGAGGACTGTTGATGCTTTTTTGGCAGGGCCGTCGCAATAGTTGCCGAGCAGTTCGATGATTTCCTTGTTTGACTTTCCGAAATCCTTGGCAACATCAGAAACCTTAACCTTTATAACCATATATCGAATTCCTCCTTAATTAGTGTTTAATTTTCTGTTAAAGAAATTATTTTTTTACTGAAATTTTCATCGATAACCGCTATTATACCTGCCTTATAGCCGCAGGCAAAATGAATTTCATCAATTGAAATATCAAGCGGTAAAACGGAAATATTTATTTTGCTTTTATTTAAAGCGAGCGTCATTTCTTTCTTTGACCGTTCGGATATATCATTTGCAAAAATCAACAGCTTTGCTTTTGAAGCGTATATTGATTTTAAAGCGGCATCGTGCCCCATAGCAAGCCTGCCCGCTCTTCTTGCAAGTCCCAAAACGGATAAAAGCTTATTCTTTTCCATTAAGTATTTCTTCTTCCATTTCATCATAAACGGAGTCATCAATCTTCATTGAAAACGCACGCTCGATAGATTTTCTTTTTTTAGCCTTTTTCAAGCATTCGGTGCTATTGCAGATATATGCGCCTCTGCCGTTTTTCTTGCCGGTTAAATCTATTGATATTTCGCCCTCGGGGCTTTTAACAACCCTTATGAGAGAGCGTTTATCAAACATTTCTCCGCAGCCGACGCACATACGCTTAACCTCACGCTTTGCTTTCATATAGTTCACGGCCTTTCCTGTTTATTCCTCGGAGCCCTCATAAAATCCCGATTCGGGCTTAATATCTATTTTCCAGCCTGTAAGCTTTGCGGCAAGGCGAACATTCTGCCCCTTATTTCCGATTGCAAGACTGAGCTGATCATCGGGAACTGTTGCACGGCAGGAGCGAATTGATTCATCAACAATCTCAACCTCGCAAACATCTGACGGAGCGAGCGCCGCAGAAACAAATTCTGCAGGATCCTCACTGTATTTAACAATATCAATTTTTTCTCCGCCGAGTGCCTCAACTATGTTTGAAACACGCTGTCCCTTAGGGCCGATGCATGCTCCGACGGGATCAATTTCTTCATCCTTGCTGAAAACTGCAATCTTTGACCTTGAGCCTGCTTCTCTTGAAACAGATTTGATTTCGATAATTCCCTCATAAATTTCGGGAACCTCTGTTTCAAAAAGCCTTCTGACAAGACCCGGATGAGTTCTTGAAATCATAATCTTCGGGCCTCTGCCGGAATCCTTAACGTCAACAACAAAAACCTTAATGGGCTGACCGGGCTCATAATGCTCACCCGGAATTTGCTCTGCAACGGGAAGAAGCGTGAGCGACTGACCGATTTCAATAAGGGCGCTTCCTGTTTCGGGATCTATTCTGTTTACCGTTCCGGTTAAGAGCTCTTGATTCTTATCCTTAAACTCGGCAAGCTGCAATCCTCTTTCTGCCTCACGGATACCCTGACGGATAACATGCTTTGCATTCTGCGCAATAATTCTGCCAAACTCTTTTGTTTTGAGCGGAATATCAATAGTTTTTCCAACCTTTGCGGATTTTCTGATTTTCTGCGCTTCCTCAAGAGTTAAATCCGTGTCAGGATCCTCTATCTCTTCAACAACATTCTTTGTTACATAAACCTTAATTTTTTCTTTTTCGGGGTCTATATCGCAATGAACGATATCCTTGCCGCCGTAATTATGCTTTGCAGCAACAACTATTGCGGCTGAAATACGCTCATAAAGATATTCCGCCGGTATTCCTTTTTCAGATTCAAGCATTCTTACTGCTTCAAAAAATTCCTTGCTCATTTTTTCCTATCAACCTTTCTTTATTAAATTTCTTTGTTAAAATCGTTTATATCAAAATCGTCAAGCTTAACATAAGACGCATCTTTTTTATTAACATTTATTTCAGACCCGTCTTTAAGCAAAACGGTTATAACGCCGTTTTCATAAGCGGAAAGGGTTCCGCAGAAATCCCTTACATTATCAATCGGTCTTATTGTTCTTAGCATAACGGGCGAGCCGATATATTTTTCGAAATGCTCATCCTTTTTCAACTCCCTTTCAATGCCGGGTGAACAAACCTCAAGCATATATGATTGGGTAATCGGATCTGCTTCGTCAAGCGGCTTTGTTATCAAATGTGTTAAATCAACACAATCATCAACTGAAACGCCTCCCGCCTTATCGATAAAAATCCTCAGATACCAATCGGCACCTTCTTTTTTAAACTCTACATCCCAAAGCTGCAAGCCGAGCTGCTCGGCAAACGGCTCAACGATTTGAGTTACTCTTTGAACAGTATTTTTACCTGCCATACTTCCTCCGTTAAAACCTCTCAATAATAATATGAGAGCGGCATTGCTGCCACTCTCAAAAGGTTTGTATTCGTACAATAGATAATATAATATATAAATTATCAAATGTCAAGCATTTTATTTAATTCTGTAAACATTTCCCTCATAAGCACGAAGATTTTCCGCAGCTGTGCCCTTTGTTGAAAGCAAAAGCTTGTAATTTGAAACGCTTTGCGGCCTTTCGGACGGCTTCGGAGAGAGGTTAAGCTCAACATAATAAAGCTCGTTTTCGTATTCACGATAATAACAATAAACGGGATAAGCATTATCCGCAGGGGTGAATTTTCCGTAAACAAATGCCTTGTTGCTTTTTCTAAGCGCAATTGCCTTTTTGCAAAAATTGAGAACGCTTTGGGGATTTTTCAGTTCATCCTCGGCGTTATACCGTCTGTAATCCGATGAAACCTTCAACCAGGGATTACCCGTTGTGAAGCCTGCGTTTTCACTATCGCTCCATTGAAACGGGCTTCTTGCATTATCCCTTGTGCCTGTTTTTGCACGGAAAAAGGCTTTTTCGGGCGACTTACCCTTTTTAATACACTCATTATAAGTATTAACCGCTTCAACATCGTTTATTTCATCAATTGATTTAAAATCCACATTGCCCATTGAAAGCTCCTGCCCCTGATAGATATAAGGAGTGCCTCGCAGAGTCATTTCAATAAGCAAACAAGCCTTTGAAATATCCTCACGGTATGCTCCCGTTTTATCAACCTTTGAAACAATTCGGGGATTATCGTGGTTTTCAAAGAAAACAGCAGGCCAGCAATGATTTGTATATCGTGTTTGAAATTTTTCAAACTCCTTCATAACCTTAAAAAGGTCGTAATTATAATTATCGTAATTGGTGTGCCCCTGATTAATAAGAAAATCGAAGTTGAAAACCGTATCAAGCTCCTTGCGGTAATCTGCGGTAAGCATTTTATCCATTTCTATACCTGCACCGCCGCACTCGCCGACTGTGTAAACATCATAATTGCCAAAGGTTTTTTCACGCATTTCCCGTAAATAATCGTGAAGCCTCGGACCGTAAAAATAATATTCGGCACCCTTATAGCCCGTTAAAAGTCCGAGAAAAGCATTTGCATCGGGAAGCCCCTGTGTTTTGCTGATAAAATTGATAACATCCATTCTGAATCCGTCTATGCCCTTTTCGAGCCACCAATTCATCATTTCATAAACGCTTTCACGCACATTTTCATTTTCCCAATTAAGATCCATCTGCTTTTTGCTGAACAGATGCATTGCCCATTGATTGACATTTTCATAATAATTCCAGGCAGGACCTTTGAAAAGAGAAATCCAATTGTTTGGCGGGGTTTTTCCGCCGTCTGAAGCATCACGCCAAATATAATAATCGTGATACGGATTATCCCTTGACTGCTTTGCCTGCTCAAACCATTCGTGCTCATCGCTTGTGTGATTTACAACAAGGTCGATAATCAGCTTCATATTGCGCTTATGTATTTCGCTGAGCATTAAGTCGAAATCCTCCATCGTTCCGAACTCAGCCATAATTTTTTTGTAATCACGAATATCATAGCCGTTGTCGTCATTAGGTGAATCGTAAAAGGGCGAGCACCACAGAGCCGTTACTCCGAGCTCCTGAAGATAATCAAGCTTTTGGATTATTCCCTGCAAATCGCCGATACCGTCGCCGTTACTGTCAAAAAAGGAACGGGGATAAATTTGATAAATAACCGCTTCCTTCCACCATTTCGGCTCAAGTATGCCTTCGTCGGTTATAATTCCGTCCTTTTCAAGATTAAACATATCGCAAACGGTTTGAACCGTTTTTTTATCAAGCAGACCGAGAGTAAAGGTTGAAAGGTGTTTTATTTTAAGCTTTTTGGCAAAGCCCTTGTTCAGTGTTTCAACAGGGAGCCTTGCGGCAAGCATAAGCTTTTCAAGCATATCCTTTGCCATTGGATTTTCCATTGCCTCTTTCAAGGTTGTTTCAGGTGTTATTTTCAGCATTCTAACATTCCCCTTTCTGTTAAAAAAGCAAAACACGCCGTATCCTTTCAGACACGGCGTAAAAATTCAAATATCAGTAAATACCCTGCGCCATCATTGCCTCGGCAACCTTTTCAAAGCCTGCAATATTTGCGCCGGCAACAAGGTCATAGCCAAGCCCGTATTTTTCAGCAGCCGCAACAGAATGATTATGTATATCAATCATTGCCTTATGAAGCTTTGAATCAACCTCCTCGGCTGTCCAATTAAGACGCTGACTGTTTTGGCTCATTTCAAGTCCCGAAACGCACACACCGCCTGCATTAACCGCCTTTGACGGTGCAACAATCATATCCTTTTGCGCCATAAGATAATCCAGTGCCTCTGCGGTTGTGGGCATATTTGAAACCTCTATATAATATTTAACGCCGTTTGCACTAATAAGCTTTGCGTCTTCAAAATCAACCTCATTTTGAGTTGCGCAAGGCATAATTATATCAACATTCTTAACTCCCCACGGCTTTTCGTTTGGATAGAAAACGGCTGACGGGAACTTATCACTATAATCCTGAACTCTGTCTCTTCCGCTTGCACGCATTTCAAGAAGATAATTAATCTTCTCCTCTGTGCAGATACCGTCCTTATCATAAACATATCCGCCGGGGCCGCTGATTGTGAGCGGAATTGCTCCGAGCTCGTTGAGTTTTTTGATTGCACCCCACGCAACATTACCGAAGCCTGAAAGAGCAACCCGTTTTCCCTTTATCGTGTCATTTTCATGCTTGAGCACCTCGCAGAGATAATAAACAGCTCCGAAGCCCGTTGCCTCCGGACGAATTAACGAGCCGCCGTAGGACAATCCCTTGCCCGTTATAACTCCGTTTTCGAAGGCGTCTGTTATGCGTTTATACTGACCGAAAAGATAGCCGATTTCCCTTGAGCCAACTCCTATATCTCCCGCAGGAACATCAATATTGGGACCTATATGGCGATAAAGCTCCGTCATAAAGGCTTGACAAAAGCGCATAATTTCGCCCTTGCTTTTTCCTCTCGGGTCAAAATCAGAGCCGCCCTTTGCTCCTCCCATAGGAAGACCGGTTAGCGAATTTTTAAATGTTTGCTCAAAGCCGAGGAAATACATAATGCTTGAATTTACACTTGGATGAAAACGCAATCCGCCCTTATAAGGACCGATTGATGAATTAAACTGAACACGATAGCCTCTGTTTACCCGTGTTTTTCCCTCGTCATCCACCCACGCTATGCGGAAGGTTATAAGGCGGTCAGGCTCAACCATTCGGGTTAAAAGATCATCCTCAACATATTCGGGATGCGCCTCTATAACCTTTTCAAGAGATCGAAAAACCTCTTTAACGCACTGAATATATTCAGGCTTTGCGCTGTCTCTTCTTTCAACTGTTTTTATTACACCTTCAATATAAGCATTCATACAATGCTCCCCCCTTCTTTGAAGTGTAAATATAATTAAACATAGTCTTCAAAATCAGACCGGTTAATTTTTTTATCCTTATAATAATATTCCTTATCGTGCTCGGATATTTCTCTTAATACCCTGCACGGATTTCCCACCGCAACGCAATTGGGCGGTATATTCTTTGAAACAACGCTTCCTGCTCCTATAACGGAATTATCGCCTATTTCGGCGAACATTTCCTTTAAGCAAGCGAAATAAATCCGAACAAGCCTAAAAGGGGTTGATTTCGGCATATTTTCGCTTTTCGTCATTGTAAGGCACCAGCCTAACTGCTTCCTCAAAACAAAAATCTGCTCAAAATCAATTCCGTTTTAGGTCGCAGATTTTTTATGAAACGGATTTTTCGTTAGGCAAGGCACAAAACGCAGTTAATCCTTTCGGATTAACGAGTATTTTAACACAGCATAGCGGAAAATCCGTTCATAAAAAACTTATTCGGATTTATCTCGCTTGCTTAATAGAGCCGTTCTTTTTTCCGCCTCGCTCGGACGAGTCATATTATAATCATAAAGCTTTTCAAGGCATTGAGCCTGAACAGACATAATTTCCTCATCATCGGGAAAATAAAGATTCTGCGAACGAAGCACCTTATCAATATTCAAAATATCAGTTTCCTTTTTCAAGACTTATTCTGTCAAAGACTTCAAGAAGGTCTTCAACCCTTGCGTTTTTCTTTTCCTCGCCTTTAATATCAATAACGCGCTTTCCCTCGTGCATCATAACAAGGCGGCTTCCGTATTCAACTGCAAAGCGAAGGTTATGAGTTACCATCATAGTTGTTATTTTACTTTTTTTAACAATGCTGTCTGTTAATTCCATAACTCGTTGCGAGGATTTCGGATCAAGTGCGGCAGTGTGCTCATCAAGAATAAGAAGCTCAATATCGGTCATATTGGCTATAACGAGGGCGAGCGCTTGCCTTTGACCTCCCGAAAGAGTTCCAACCTGAACACCGAGCCTGTTTTCAAGCCCCATATCGCATTGCTCGAGCAGACTTTTATAATAATCAATTCTTTTTTTATTAACGCATTTGCCGAGCCCGAAGGGCTTGTTTTTATTATCGGCAAGCGCCATATTTTCAAGGATTGTTAAATCGGGGCAGGTTCCCGCCTTTGGATCCTGAAAAACCCTGCCTATAAGCTTTGCTCTTTTAAATTCGGATTCGTTTGTTATATCCTTATCCTTAAAAATAATCTTACCCTCATCTGCTTTAAGAGAGCCGCAGATAAGATTAAGGAGAGTTGTTTTTCCGCTTCCGTTTGAGCCGATTATCGAAACAAATTCGCCATCAGACACCTTAAAATCAAAGCCGTTAAAAACAGTTGACTCATCAACCGTTCCCGCATTGAAGCGTTTAACTATATTTTGAAGTTCAAGCATTTTTCTCTCTCCTTTTCGTTTTATTTGAGCCTGCCTTGCTGAATATAATTGCAATAACGAAAAGGACAGCCATAAGCAGCTTATTGTATTCGCTCGGAAGTCCGATAACAACGGCTATTTGCAGGCACGCTTTATATATAACCGTTCCGAAAATAACCATAGTTGTTGCCTTCATAAAGCCAACGCGCTTGAAAACGGAAAGGCCGATAATAACACTTGAAAGGCCGAAAACAACCATACCCACGCCCATCTGCGTGTTTGCGGTTTCCGTGCTTTGCGCAACGATAGCACCGCTGACTGCGGCAAGTCCGTTTCCGATTGCAAGGCCGAGAATTTTTGATGCTCCGGGATTTTTCGCAAGCATAATAACATACTGCTGATTTGAGCCTGTTGCACGCAAAAGCATACCTGATTTTGTTTTAAGATAAAGATCTATAATGATTTTAATAAGAACAACAAAAACTGCAAGAACTATAAGCTTTCTGACATTAACAGAGCCTATATTCTGCGGAAGAATATTTGCAATACCGCTATTGAAAACGGTTTTCTTTCCGAAAATAGACGCAACAGACTGCCCGCCCGTTCCTATTTTTATTATAACAAGATTAGCCGTTAACAATGCAGTGTAAACAAGTATGCCCGAAAGAAGCGGTTGCAGCTTGAGCTTTATATGAAGTACGCCTGTTAAGCAGCCTGCCGCAAGACCGCCTGCAAACGCAATAAGCAGGCTTATCCAAGGATTCACACCGTGCAGTATTAAAACAGAAGAAAGTATTGCGCCGAGCGGCATTGTTCCGTCAACAGAAAGATCCGGAAAATCGAGTATGCTGTAAGAAAGATAAACACCAAGCGCAAGGATTGCATATTTAAAGCCCTCTTCAAGCACAACTTTTATTATATTAATTGCTTCCATATATTCACATCCAAAAACACAATTCGGAGCAGAGCGTTGCTTGGCTCTGCTCCGAAGCTAATAAAAACTTATTCAGCGGCTGTTGTAACCTTTTCAACATCTGCAAGAGAATCGGGAATTGCAATGCCGAATTTTGATGCAACATCCGTGTTAACAACAAGGAACGAATCGGTTACCGAAACTGCGGGATATTCAGCAGCAGAAGCGCCGTTTAAAATATCAATTGCAATATTGCCTGTTTTTTCTCCGAGAGCAACATAATCAATTGAAGCCGATGCAAGACAGCCCTTTTTAACCTGCTCAATTTCAGAGCCGTAAACAGGGATTCCCTTAGTGTCTGCCTGCTCCAAAACAATATTAAGATTATCAACTACATTATTATCGGTAAGGTTTGTTATTGCGTCAACCTCGGTTACGAGGGTTGCAGAAACGGAAGCAAGCTCAGAAGCCTCCGAAATTCCCTTTGCAACAAGATTTATACCTGCTTTATCGCATTCTGCTTGAAGAGTTTTAAGCTGGCTGAGCGAATTTGCTTCGCTTGTTGTGTAGATAACACCGAGATTTTTAATTTCGGGCTGAAGCTGCTTGATAAGCTCAATCTGGCCGGCAATATCAAGAGCATCGGATGTTCCCGTGCAGTTGTTTCCGGGAGCCTCCATAGACTGAACAAGACCGCAGGCAACGGGATCCGAAACAGCACAGAAAATAACGGGGATATTTGAAGAAGCGCTCTGAACCGCAGAATAAGCGCTTAAAGCCGCAGGAGTTGCAACGGCAACGATAAGGTCATATTCGCCTGCAACCATTTGGCTTGCATAGCTTTGGCAATCTGTGTCTGCACTTCCGCTTGTGCCGATTTGAATATCATAGGATATTCCCTGTGCATCAAGAGCATTTGCAACGCCCTGTGTGCAGTTGTCAAGGCTTGAATGAGGCATATACTGAAGAATTGCCACCTTTTTATCCGCATTGTCTTTTTGAGCATCGTTAGAGCCGGATGAGCAAGCGGCAAAAACTGCTGCAAGAAGAACCGCCGTTAACAAAACTGCAATTATTCTTTTTAATTTTTCCATAATTTTTCCTCCATATATATTTTGTTATATTAAATTAATTATAGCACACATCAAAAAACTGTCAATAAAAACATCCTTTAATTTTTTATTTTAATTACTTTTTATCATTATTCTTCTTGCTTTCCGATTCGGATTTGCGCCACGCAACATATCGCATAACCTCTGCAAAATCCTCCTGCGACAGCCTTCTGCACCTCTTAATGAGAAGTGCCTCCTCGGCGGTTATGGAGATTATTTCATTGCGAATATGATAAATATCTCCGTTTGAAAGCTCATTCGGAGCACCCTCAAAATCGGAGGAATCCTTTTGCAAAATGCTGTCCACCGAAACGCCGAAATGCCTTGCAATATCGCAGATAATTTCAAGCCGAGGCTGAGTGTCTATTTCATATCTTCTGTAAGTTGCGCTCTTAATTCCGATTGCTTCTGCAACCTCCTGCGCAGTTTCTCCTCTTGATTTACGCAGCTCTATAAGCCTTAACGCAAGCTCTGATTTTTCCTTCATTATTTTTCCTCTTTTCACTTATTACAACGGTTAAAATCCGATTAATGCCTTTGTGATAATTATACACACGGTTTTTAATACTGTCAACAAAATTCACGCTTTTTCATTCTTTTTCACATTCATTTAAAATGCAAATATTTGACAAATTACACTGCCGCATTGACAAGTGCTATACAAAATGTTAATATATATATTATATTAATTAGTTTTTTAGTAAATCATCGGAATTTTTCGCAGATAAATATACTGAAAGTTAAACGGAGGGATTTATTTTGTTTAAGCGAATAATAAGCCTGTTACTGTCGGCAGTAATTTTTGCGGGAACAATAACGGTTTTCGGCACAATGAACGCAGGCGCATCGGATTTTGAAACGCAGCTTAAAGAGGCGGGCTTTCCGTCTATATATATTTCAAAGCTTACAGAGCTTCACAACAAATATCCAAGCTGGAAATTTGAACCGCTTATCACGGGAGTTGATTGGAGTGAAGCGGTTGCGCAGGAGCGCACTCCTCATTCGCAGCAGCTAATTCAAAAAACAAACTCTAACACCGCAAACGGTTATTATTGCAGCTGCTCCTCGTGCTACAAAAACGGAAGTTATGTTGTTCAGGAGGGCAGATCCTGGATTTCCGCCTCGCAGAGTGCAGTTGAACACTATATGAACCCAACCAATTTCCTTGATGAAAAGCATATATTCCAATTTGAAGCAATTGATTATAATGAAAATCAGAGAAAATCCGGCATAGAAACAATTTTGAAAAACACTTGGATGTATAACTCTCTGATTGTTTACAAAACGGCAGACGGCAAATCGGTTACATACACAAACAGCATATACACAAGCGGAGCAAAATATTCCGATGCTATTTATGAAGCGGCAAAGATAAGCGGGCTTTCCGCATATTATCTTGCTTCAAAGATTGTTCAGGAGGTTGGCGGAAAAACAAATTCCGCAATAGGTGCCTGCGGAACAAATTCAACCTATCCGGGTATATATAACTATTATAATATAGGTGCATACACGGGCGGACTTGACGGACTTAAATGGGCGGCAAAACAATCGGAAGGCTACATAACAAACGCTAATGTTAATCTTCGCCAAGGTCCATCGACAAACACAACAAAGCTTGTTACACTTCCGAAAGGAACAAAGGTTAATTATATTTCATTAACGGATAAGCAATCCGACGGATACAGATGGTATAATGTTTCCGTAACCTATAATTCAAAGAGCTATAACGGATATATAAGAGAAGATCTTTTAACCTATACCTCAACCGATAAATACAAAAGACCGTGGACAAACCCTTATATTTCTATTTA
Organism: uncultured Oscillospiraceae bacterium; assembly: GCA_900543795.1. Lineage (GTDB taxonomy): Bacteria > Bacillota > Clostridia > Oscillospirales > Acutalibacteraceae > Eubacterium_R. The sequence goes on from UQSH01000030.1 coordinate 20,567, forward strand.
TAACGGCGCAAAATATATTGCAAACAATTTCTCAAAAACGCAAAACACGGGTTATTTGCAAAAATTCAATGTTAACCCGGCTTCCTCAAATATGTACGGCCACGAATATATGGCAAATGTTCAGGCGGCAGCGTCTGAGGCTGTTAACACATATAATGCATACAACTCGGCAGGACTGCTTTCAACCGAAAAAACCTTTTTAATTCCCGTTTTCAACAATATGCCGGGAATGAAGCAATACTCCTCTGACATTCCGAAGGTTGTTAATATTCAGCCATACGACATAACGGAAACAACCGCTTCAATAGTTTGCGATGTTGTTCCCAATGCAACCGGATATGACCTTGTCAGAATTAAAAACGGAGACACAAGCAACAGAATTTTTGTTAAAAGCTTTAATTCACGCAGAACAACAATAACGGGGCTGACAGGCGGAACGACCTATACCTTTATGATGAGGGCATATATAATTAAAGACGGGGTAACAACATATTCAACGAATTATTCCGACCCGTTTACCATAACAACAGCTCCCAAAAAAGTTACGGGTCTTGCAACAACGGCAAGGGGCTCGGGCGGAAGAACGCTCACACTTTCCTGGAACAAAGTTGAGGGTGCAACGGGATATAATGTTTATGCGTATAATAAGCCTGCGGATAGCTGGACATTTTTGGGCAGCACAAAAACAAACAAATATATAGACGAAACCGTTACTCCGAGCTATGAATACTATTACAGAGTTGTTTCGGTAAAAAACGGTATTGAGGGTATTCCGAGTGATACGCTCCACACCTGCGCTGCCTGCGAAACAATGAAGGCACCGACAGTTGAAAAGAGCGGCAGTCAAATCAAGGTAGGCTGGGAGCTTGTTGGCTCACACGGATATGTTGTAATGTGGTCAACCGATCCAACCTTTAAAACAGGCACAAGCTATAAGT
>UQSH01000031.1 GCA_900543795.1 uncultured Oscillospiraceae bacterium
TGACGGGTTCGGATTATTACCGTTACCCTAAGGGGCAGCCGTATAATTCAAAATTTATTCGGCAGCCCTTTTGCAGTTTTATATAAAAAATGTTTGGAGGATAAACGGTAATGCAGATTACTCCCGATTTAATTAAATATCTTGAATCGCTTGCCCGTATCAATCTCAGCGAGGAAGAGGAAAAAACGGTTGGTGCGCAGCTGCAGGATATTTTAACATATATTGATATGCTCAACGAGCTTGACACGCAGGGCGTTGAGGCAATGAGCCATTCGTTTCCGCTTAACAATGTTTTCAGAAAAGACGAGGTTAAGCCCTCTATGGCTCCCGAAGAAATTGTTGCAAACGCACCTGAAAGTCAGGACGGTGCCTTTGTTGTGCCCAAAACGGTTGATTGAGGAGGAATAGCTGATGGAAATTTATGAATTATCTGCTCTTGAAACCGCTAAGCTTATAAAGAACGGAGAAATAACTGCCGTTGAAGCAGTTGAAGCCGTTGCAAAAAGCATAGAGGCAAGGGACGAAAAATTTAATTGCTACACAAGCTTTGATAAGGCTTCTGCACTTGAAAAGGCAGAGGCGGTACAAAAGCGTATAAACGCAGGGGAGGAGCCTTCGGTTCTTGCAGGCGTTCCTGTTGCAATTAAGGATAATATATGCACAAAGGGCGAGGTAACCTCCTGTGCGTCAAAAATTCTTTATAACTTTAAGCCGCCGTATAATGCAACCGTTATTAATAAGCTTAACGAAGCAGGCATTGTTCCGTGCGGAAAGGTTAATATGGACGAGTTCGCAATGGGCTCAACAACCGAAACCTCCTTTTACGGTGCAACAAGAAATCCGTGGAACACCGAAAGAGTTCCCGGAGGCTCATCAGGCGGCGCCGCTGCTTCTGTGGCGGCTGATGAAAGCATTATCGCTCTCGGCTCGGATACGGGCGGATCAATCCGTCAGCCCTGCTCCTTCTGCGGTGTAACGGGCTTAAAGCCAACCTACGGTGCCGTTTCCCGTTACGGTCTTATCGCTTATGCTTCGTCGCTTGATCAAATAGGGCCTATCGGCAAAAATGCGCTTGATGTTGCCGCAATGTTTTCCGTTATCAGCGGAAAGGATGAAAAGGATGCAACCTCCGTTTCTCCAAAGCCCTTTACTCTTGATGATATTAAAAACGCAAAGGATTTAAAGGGTGTTAAGGTTGGTATTCCGTCCGATTATTTCGGCGAGGGAATTAACGAAGAGGTTGCAAAATGCGTTATGGCAGCGGCAGAGGCTCTTAAAGCTCTCGGCGCAGAGGTTGAGGAGTTCTCAATGCCGATAGTTAAGTATGCAATTCCAACATATTATATTATCGCATGCGCAGAGGCTTGCTCAAACCTTTCAAGGTTTGACGGCATTAAATACGGCTATAAATCTCCCGAGGCGGATAATTTGCGTGATGTTTATATTAAATCCCGCTCTGAGGGCTTCGGTATGGAGGTTAAAAAGCGTATAATGCTCGGCAACTTCGTGCTTTCAAGCGGATATTTTGACGCTTATTATAATAAAGCGCTTAAAGCAAAGGGGCTTATTGTTAAGGCGTTTAACGAGGCGTTTGAGAAATATGATTTTCTTCTCGGCCCCGTTGCTCCCACAACAGCTCTTAAAATCGGCGAGGGACTCAGTGATCCGCTTGCTATGTATCTCGGCGATATTTATACGGTTATGATTAATATTGCAGGCTTGCCGTCGCTTGCTCTTCCTTGCGGCTTTGATAAGGATAATATGCCGATAGGAATGCAGCTAATCGGCAGACCGTTTGAGGAAGGAACAATTCTTTCGGCAGGCAATGCTTATCAAAGCATAACCGATTATCACAAAAAGAAGCCAATTTTGGATTAAGGAGGTAACTCAATATGGAATATTCAACCGTCTGCGGTCTTGAGGTTCATACCGAGCTTGCCACCGCAACCAAAATTTTCTGCTCCTGCTCAACGGAATTCGGCGGAGAGCCTAACACGCATGTTTGCGAAATCTGCTCCGGTATGCCGGGCACGCTTCCCGTTCTTAATGAAAGGGTGCTTGAATTTGCAGTAAGAACAGGTCTTGCAACAAACTGCGAAATAACAATGTATAATAAGTTTGACAGAAAAAATTATTTCTATCCCGATTTGCCGAAGGCTTATCAGATAAGTCAGCTTTATCTGCCGATTTGCAGAAACGGATATATCGAAATAAACGATAGTATTAACGGTGGCAAAAAGAAGGTTAGAATCCATGAAATTCATATGGAGGAGGACGCCGGCAAGCTTGTTCACGATGAGTGGTCGGATTGCACACTTGTAAACTATAACCGCTGCGGAGTTCCGCTTCTTGAAATTGTTTCGGAGCCCGATATTGCCTCGGCAGATGAGGCGGTTGAATATGTTGAAAAGCTTCGTGCAATTCTTCAATTCTGTGGTGTTTCCGATTGCAAAATGCAGGAGGGCTCATTGCGTGCCGATGTTAATGTTTCTGTTATGGAAAAGGGCTCAAAGGAGTTTGGCACAAGAACGGAAATGAAAAACATTAACTCGTTTAAGGCTATTCATAATGCCGTTGAATGCGAGGCGCAGCGTCAGATAGAAATTATTGAGGACGGCGGAAGTGTTGTTCAGGAAACACGCCGTTGGGACGACACAAAGGGCGTTTCCTATGCAATGAGAAGCAAGGAGGACGCACAGGATTATAAGTATTTCCCGGATCCCGATTTGCCTCCCGTTTTGCTCACTGATGAATATGTTGAGAATATAAAAGCATCTCTTCCCGAGCTTCCCGAGGCAAAGAAAGAGCGTTATATGACGGAATTTAAGCTTTCGGAATATGACACCTCTATGATTTGCTCCTCGGTTGCTTATGTTAAGCTTTTTGAACGCACCGTTGAAATAACAGGCAACCCGAAGGACAGTGCAAACTGGATTATGGGCGAGCTTATGAAAATGCTTAACGATACTCAAACACTCCCCGAAAATATGAGCTTTCGTGCAGAGTCGCTCGGCGAAATCATCAATATGCTTAACAGTAATAAGATAAGCAGAGATTCGGCTAAAAAGGTGTTTGCCGCCGTGTTTACTGATGATGTTATCCCTGCCGATTATGTTAAGGAAAATGATATGGAAACGGTTTCCGACACGGGCGCAATCAAGGCCGTAATCGAAGATGTTATCGCTTCAAATCAAAAGGCTGTTGATGAGTATAAGGAGGGAAAGGAAAAATCCTTCAATTTCCTTATCGGTCAGTCAATGCGTGCTCTAAAAGGCAAGGCTCCCGCCGCAGAGGTAACAAAAATCCTCAAGGAAATTTTAGGCTAAGCTTAAAAAATACCCGTTTGATTTTTTCAAACGGGTATTTTTTTGTGTAAAATGAAGGGAAGCATAAAATCCGGTAAATTTCAAGTCTTGTTTTTCGTTTCATTATGCGGTATATAGTATAATGAGGTGATTTTATGTTTAATAACGAAAAAATTTGTATCAGCCCAAATGAATGTGCAAAAAGCATTTACTGTCTGCGCTCGCTCGATGTTGCCGTATTGATAGGCGCCCGTCAGTATCTTGCCGTTGAAAGCGATTATGCGTTTCTCTCCGCAAGAAACATATCGGTTAAATATTTCTTTGCAAAGTCATTTGAAAGCATTGGCTACGGTGCGGAAAATTCCTGCTTAAAGGGATTTAATGCGGGCACGGTAACATTTGCCGGTGCGTTTGGCATAACCGATTGCAATAAAAAGGAATTTGAGCGTCGTGTTCGTGCGTTAAGCATTTTGCTTTGCAGCTCAAGCTCGTTTGTTTTTGATTATTGCGAGGGCGAATATCGGTATTCGTACATAAGTGATATTTTGAGCTTATGCGGCTTTCGCATTTATGAGCATTTAATGTCAGGGCGTATGAATAATAATTATTTATATGATTATAATATAAGAAACCCTAAAAGGCAGATAAAGGTTTCCGATGATTTCAGGCTTGTATTAGCCGTTAAAAAATAATAACGTTTATTTGAATTAGACTGTTCACGGCGATGTGTTTGTGCTATAATTAAATAAAGAATCGTAATCACTTTTAAGGGGGTAAATTTTTATGAAGGAATGGTATAAAAACGCAGTCGTTTATCAAATTTGGCCTCGTTCGTTTTGCGACGGAAACGGCGACGGTATCGGAGATTTGCAGGGCGTTCTCGATAAAATGGATTATCTTGAGGATTTGGGAATCAACTGTATTTGGTTTTCGCCGCTGTATCCGTCTCCGAATGCCGATTTCGGCTATGATATTTCGGATTATAAGAACATAAATCCCGAATACGGAGATTTGGATTTGTTCAAAAGGGTGCTTGATGAGGCACACAGCAGAGGCATAAGGGTTATTATGGACCTTGTTGTTAATCACACCTCTGATGAACACAAATGGTTTATCGAATCGCAAAATCCCGATTCGCCGTATCACGATTATTATTTTTGGCGAAAGGGAAAGGGAAAAAGACCTCCAAACAACTGGCTTTCCTGCTTTGAGGGAGGCGCTTGGGAATATAACGAGGGGCTTGATGAATATTATCTTCATGTTTTTGCAAAGAAACAGCCGGATTTAAACCACGACAACCCAAAGGTTCGTGAAGAGGTTAAGGATATTATGCGCTTTTGGCTTGATATGGGGGTTGACGGATTTAGAGAGGATGTTATAACCTTTATATCGAAAAAGGAGGGACTTCCAAACGGATTTCCGATTCCATCAGCCTGCGGAATTGAAAATTATATGGATGGTCCCAATATCCACGAATATTTGCAGGAATACAGAGCAGTAACGGATAATTACGACTGCTTCACCGTCGGCGAGGCACCTATGATGACTCCTGAAAAGGCGCTGAAATATATTGATGAAGGCCATAAGGAGCTTGATTTAATGTTTCACTTTCAGCATATGGAAGCCGATTGCTTTATAATGGATTTCTTTCAAACTAAGTTTAATCTTAAAAAAATGAAGCGTGCCTTTTCCTCTTGGCAGGAAAAGATAAACGGTAAAGCGTGGAACACTCTTTATATTGAAAATCACGATCATCCGCGAATTATTTCCCGCTACGGAAGCGAAAAATACAGAACCGAATCAGGCAAAATGCTTGCAAATATGTTTATGCTTCAACAGGGCACACCGTTTATTTATCAGGGCCAGGAGCTCGGAATGGTCAACACTCGCCTAAACAGCCTTGATGAGTATGCCGATTGCTTTGTTAAGAATAACTATGCAGTAGGAATGAAAATGCACCTCGGAGAAAAGCGTTGCTTTGAAAATGCCGTTAAATCAACAAGGGATAACTCACGAACTCCCGTTCAATGGGATTCAACTGAAAATGCCGGCTTTTCAACAGGAGCTCCGTGGTTCCCCGTAAATAAGAATTATAAAGAGATAAACGCTCGTGCAGAGGCGGAAAATCCAAACTCCATTTTAAATCATTATAAGGCGTTAATCAAATTCAAAAAGGAAAATGAGGTTGCAATTTACGGCGACTATAAAGAGCATTATAAAAATTCCGATAAGCTTTTTGTTTTTGAAAGAAATTATAACGGCAAGCGTCTGCTTGTTATAAATTCGTTCACGGAGGAAAATGTTGCCTTTGAGGCTCCAAAGGGCTTTAATCTTGAAGAGGGAAAAGCGATTTTGTGTAATTATGAAAATCCAACCGTTCAAAATAACGGCTTCAAAACCCGTCCGTATGAAACAAGAGTTTATGTTTTCGATTAAAATTTAATAAATAATATTACATACAAAATAATTATACACACCTCGGTTAAAATAATACCGAGGTGTTTTTTTAATGAATTTTTTAGGAAAAACGGCAGTTTTCAGCAATCCGCCCGTTATAACGGGCTTTGCGGGAGTCTGCGGTAAAAAAGAGGGAGAAGGACCTCTTGCAAAGGATTTTGACGAAATTTTTGAAGATACAACCATGGGCGGTCAGTCGTATGAGCTTGCAGAGTCGGCTCTGCTCAATAAGGCGATAGTGCGCTCGCTCGATAATGCTCAAACGGCAACCTCGGATGTCAATTTTATTTTGTGCGGAGATTTACTCAATCAGTGTATGGGAAGCGCGTTTGCCGTTAAGGATTTGAACATTGCAACGATAGGCTTGTTCGGCGCATGCTCAACAATGGCGCTCTCGCTCGCAACAGGCGCAATGCTGACAGACGGCGGAGCCTCCTGCGTTGTTGCGGCAACATCAAGCCATTTCTGCTCGTCGGAAAGGCAGTTTCGCTTTCCGCTTGAATACGGCGGACAAAGACCTCCAACAGCGCAGTGGACGGTAACAGGCGCAGGCAGTGCGGTTATTAAGCGCGTCGGAAGCGGTATAAAAATCAAAGCCGTTTCTATCGGTACAATCTGCGATATGGGCATAACCGATGCAAATAATATGGGTGCCGCCATGGCGCCTGCGGCTGAAAAAACCATATTTGAATTTTTAAGAGATACAAACACAACCGTTAACGATTACGATTTGATATTAACAGGCGATTTGGGCTATACGGGCTCAGAGCTTTTATATGAGCTTTTTGAAAAGGAGCACAAAGTCAGCCTGCGCAAAAAGCATAACGATTGCGGGCTGATGATTTTTGATTTGAAGGAGCAGGATGTAAACAGCGGCGGCTCGGGATGCGGTTGCAGTGCATCTGTGCTTTGCTCGCATATTATGAAGCGAATGAAAAAGGGAGAGCTTAAAAGGGTGCTTTTTGTTGCAACGGGTGCACTTATGTCGCCAACAACAAGTAAGCAGGGAAGCCCTATCCCATCGGTTGCACACGCAGTTCTTTTGGAGGCATAGGAATGAATTTGAAAAACAATATAAGGGTTATCGGCACCTTTCAAAATGTTGTGAATGCACTTTACACGGTTATAACTGTTGTTCGAATTGTTGCGGTGCTTTTTCTGATTTTGCAAACCGTTGTACTCCTCGCATCTCCCGATAAAAGCTAAACCTATGCACAATCAGGGACTGTCCCTGATTATACATAGGCTTAAAATCGAAAAATGCAAATAGTATATTAAAATACTTCGGAGATTATGCTTCTTATTTCCTCCTCCGCCCGTGTAACCTCATAATAGAATTCCCGAGAGGAAACACGCAGGGCGCCGTTACCGAGAATTATCAGCTGTTCAAGTGCATCGGAGGTAACAACTCTGACCTTGTGCTTTTTGACCAGCTCGTGCGAAACCTTTTCAATATAGGCGTCTGCCGTTTCCGCTTCCTTTGTGTAAACAATATTAATGTTGTTTACCTTTTCAACCTCACGCATATTTCCCTTAACCTTATATGCGTCAAAAACAAGGATAACCTCGCATTTTTTGTAGCCCTGAAAGTTGCACAATATGTTTATTAAAGTGCTTCTTGCACCGTCAATATCCGTTTTAGCCGTTTCTTTGAGGCTTTCCCACGAAAAAATAACATTGTAGCCGTCAACAAGCAGATATTCCTTTCCCTCGTATCTCGGCGGGCGCACGCCTTTATATTTCTTACTGTCTGTGCTTTCCGTTAGATTAAAATGGCGTTGAGACGGATTTTGCGAACGGCTTTTAACAGGACCGTAGGTTTGTTCAAATATTTCCATAAGCTCCTTATCAAGTGCAAAAAGATTAACCTTTTTATCCTTTGGAGCGTTGAAGGCTCTTCTTATCTGCGCTTCGTCTAATTCGCTTTTTTCAGGCGAAAGAACGCTCGGCAGGTGCATACGGCTTTTAACCTCGTTCCATTTAACATTATAGCCTGCGCCGTGCGAGCAAAAAACAGAGTCGCAGGGATTTTCCGTGTCTGCGTCGCAGTCATAGCCTATCTCTGCGATAACCTCCTCAGCGTTGTGGCACGGCTCATATCCCTTTAAAATACAACTCAGCTTGCCCTGACCGTGTGTGTACTGCATAACCTCGCTTGCGTAATCACACATTTTGGAAACGGGCGCACTTCCGCTTAAAACAGCACAATCTCCAAGCGCTTCGGGCGGATTGAAGCTTCCCGACATACGCTGAATATCTGCCATTGCTCTGCCGATGCTCTCGCTCGGAACCTCAAGAGTAAAATCATAAACAGGCTCAATCAAAACGGATTGTGCACTTCTCAGACCCTGCCTAACCGCTCTGTATGTTGCCTGCCTGAAATCTCCTCCCTCGGTGTGCTTCGGATGAGCCTTGCCGGAGGCAAGAATTATTTCCATATCGGTTATGGGCGAGCCTGTTAAAGCTCCTATATGCGTTTTTTCGTAAAGATGAGTTAAAATCAGCCTTTGCCAATTCTTGTCAAGAATATCCTCTTTACATTCCGTTTTGAAAACAAGGCCGCTGTTTCTTTTTCCCGGCTTCATCAAAAGATGAACCTCTGCATAATGGCGAAGCGGCTCAAAATGCCCGATACCCTCAACGGTGTCTGCAACGGTTTCCTTATAAATTATGCTTCCCTTTGAAAAGGAAACACTTATTCCGAATCTTTCCTTTATGAGTGATTGCAATATTTCAAGCTGAATATTGCCCATAAGCTGAACCTGTATTTCTTTAAGCCGAGGGCTCCAAACAACCCTTAACTGCGGGTCCTCACCCTCAAGAAGCTTCATTTTTTCAAGCACGGTGTGAGAGTCTGTGTTGTCCTCAATTATTAATTTGTATGTCAAAACAGGCTCCAAAACAGGCAAAACAGAGCCGCTTTCAGCCCCAAGGCAGTCGCCGGGGCGAGTGAAGCTTATTCCCGTAACAGCACAAACCGAGCCTGCGGGCACCTCGTCTGCGGCTTTGAATTTTTCGCCCGAATAAATTCTTATTTGATTAACCTTTTCGGAATTTGTGTTTTTGTCGCTTTGCAGTATTTCCTTAACTTTAAGCACTCCGCCGGTAACTTTAAGAAATGTTAGGCGCTGCCCCTTGTCCTGCGAAATTTTAAACACTCTGCCTGCAAATTCATTGCTGTAATCGGGCATTTGCGTAAATTCGTTTAGGCGGTCTAAAAATTCACTAACACCCGTAAGCCTTAACGCAGAGCCGAACATACAGGGGAAAATTTTTCTGCTTTTTATGCAGGAAATAATATCCTTTTTGTCAATAAAATTATTTTCATAATACTTATTAAGCAGAGCTTCGTCGCAAAGAGCGGCGTTTTCGTAAAACTCATTATCTTCGGTGTTTTCAAAATCAACAAATCCACCCTTGAATTTTGCTTTAAGCTCGTTGAGTATTCGGTCCCTGTCGGCACCGTCTAAATCCATTTTGTTTACAAAGATGAAGCAGGGCACATTATATTTTTTAAGAAGCCTCCAAAGCGTTTGCGTGTGGCTTTGGATACCGTCCGTTGCGCTGATAACAAGAACGGCGCAGTCTAAAACCTGCAAGGTGCGTTCCGTTTCCGCCGAAAAATCAACATGCCCAGGAGTGTCAAGAAGGGTAAACTGTGTGTTCTTGTAATTCAAAATCGCCTGCTTTGAAAAAATTGTTATTCCGCGGCTTCGTTCAAGTGAAAATGTGTCTAAAAAAGAATCCCTTCTGTCAACTCTGCCAAGCCTGTTAATGCTTCCCGATTGATACAGCATTGCTTCGCACAGCGTTGTTTTTCCCGAATCAACATGTGCAAGCACACCGATAACAATTCTTTTCATCCCTTCACCACCTTATATATAACCTATATATAATAGCATATTCGGTTAGAAATGTAAAAGGTGTTTTTCTATTTACATAGTGTTGCTTTTATGATAATATGTAAAGAAACGGAGGGATTTGTTTGGGTGAAAAGAGAATAAAAGGATTGAAATATAACAATATTGAAGCAATAAGATTTCTTTTTGCGGTTATAATAATTTATTTTCATATTTTACACGCATATATAATGAAGCAGGCAGGAGAAAGCCAAATATATCAAACGCTTGCGGATTTAAGCAGCAACGCCGGTATTGCGGTTGAGTGCTTTTATATTTTAAGCGGCTTCTTCCTTTTTCATTCCTGTAAGAAAAAGCCTGATTTGTCGGTAAAGGAATTTGCTTACGGAAAGGTGGCAAGGCTTCTGCCCGTGTTTTTTGCCTCCGAATTGATAGGTGTTGTGTTTTTTAAAAAAAGCCCTTATGAAATGCTTATCAATGTTTCGTTTTTGCAATGCATAGGAATAACAGACCAATGGAAATCAATTAATTGGTATTTATCTCCTTTGTTTTGGACCTTGATTTTTTATTTTGTTTTATTAAAATGCTTTAAAAACGATAAAAGAAAGCCGAATATCATTATCGGCTTAATAACATATTTTTCTTATGTGATTCTTTTAAATAACGGTGGCTTTTCACGAGAAATGATTTTCGGCTTTTTAAGCGGAGGTGCTTTGAGAGCGCTTGCCGGAATAGGTCTTGGTTATTTAATTGCCGTTTGTGTTGAAAGCATAAAGGAAATGCCGAGTGTTAAGGGCTTTAAGCCTAATAAAAAGCAAAATGCATTGATAACTATTATTATATCGGTTTTTGAGTTAGCTTTTTTTATAAGCCTTATTATTGATTTTTTATATAAAAAGCTTGCTTATGACAATCAGTTTATAGTTGTTATTCTGTTTTCCGGATTATTGCTTTGTATGCTAACCCAAAAGGGAATTTTATCACGAATATGCAATAATAAATTTTTCGGCGGCTTAGGTAAATATGCATATTCAATTTATGTTGTGCAACGAATATCATTTTATATTCTTGAAAAAACGCTGTGGACAAATTCTGATTTTGTTCAAAATCATACATATAGGTGTATTGCGGTTTCGATCCTGTTCAGCGTTCTTTTCGGAATTGCGGCATATTATATTATCGAAAAGCCGTTTGCAAGGCTGTTCGGAAAATTCGGTAAAAAGCTTTTTTCAAGAAAAAACCTTTGCACTGCCGAATAAAAATATAACCGTCCGAGCTTCCGGGCGGTTTTGAATTATCATCAGTAAAGCTTGAATATATAAATTATAAGTCCGTAAATAAATGAGGAGGCAACTCCGTAAACTATAACGGGGCCTGCAATGGAAAACATCTGCGCCGCCGTGCCTAATATATAGCCCTCATGCTTGAATTCAAGCGCAGGGGAAACAACGGAGTTGGCAAAGCCTGTTATCGGAACGATTGTTCCTGCTCCTGCGTGGCGTGCAATTTTATCAAAAAAGCCAACACCGGTTAAAATGGCGGTTATAATAATTAATACACTCGGAGTTGCTATTTTTATATTTTCCTCGCTCAAGCCCGCAGATTGAAAAATTGTGTTTAAAAGCTGACCGAAGCAGCAGATTGTCCCTCCGAAAAGAAATGCCTTTAAGCAGTTTAGAAAAACAGGAGAGTTAGGACTTGCCTTGTCTGTCATTTTGCTGTATTCGTCCTTGCTGACGCTCATTATTTAAAACTTCCTTTCGTTTTTTTAAATTATTATTAATTATTGTTTAACTTTTTGAAATAATTATTCAATTTGCTTGACAAATTATATAATTATCTGTAATATTAAAATATACTATTTGTAAAGGAATTGATTATATGCATCTTATAGATGTTAGAAATGTTTATAAAATATATAATCCCGGCGAAAATCAGGTTAATGCGCTTGACGGAGTTTCAATAACTATTGATGAGGGCGAGTTTGTTGCAATCATCGGTCAGTCCGGCTCGGGAAAATCAACGCTTATGAATATGCTCGGCTTGCTGGACACTCCAACCTCAGGCGAGTATTACATAAACGGAAAGCTTGTTGATGATTTAACAGACGACCAAATGAGCGAAATCAGAAATAAGCAGATAGGCTTTATTTTTCAGGGCTTTAACCTTATTTCCTCGCTGAACGCTATGGAAAATGTTGAGCTTCCGCTTGTTTACAGAGGCGTTCCCAAGCAGGAAAGGCACGAGCTTTCAACCGCAGCCCTTAAAAAGGTTGGCCTCGGCGAGCGTATGCATCATCTTCCGTCTGCTCTTTCGGGCGGTCAGCAGCAGCGTGTTGCCGTTGCGCGTGCAATTGCCGCCGCTCCTCCCGTTATTCTTGCCGATGAGCCAACGGGTAATCTTGACACCCGTTCAACCAAAGAGGTTATGCAGATTTTGCACAATCTTAAAGATGAGGGCAGAACAGTTATCGTTATCACTCACGATAATGAGATTGCAGAGCAGGCAGAGCGTGTTATAAGAATCAGAGACGGAAAGGTTGTTGAGGATTATATCAACCCGGGCTTTGAGGAAAAATACGGCAGAGCCGCAAAGCAAAACAACAAAAATCCGATAGATGAGGGCTGATTAATTTTAAAATGTATAAATCATCTGCAAATGAAAACAATATTTGCAGGTGATTTTTTATGATGTTTTTAAAGGCTTTTATTGTTGGAGGGCTTATATGTGTTATCGGTCAGCTCCTTATTGACCTAACTAAAATGACTCCTGCAAAAATTCTTGTTCTTTTCGTTTGTCTCGGTGTTCTTTTAGGTGCCTTCGGAATATATGATAAGCTTGTTGATTTTGCGGGTGCAGGTGCAACCGTTCCGCTAACGGGCTTCGGTAATTCGCTTGCAAACGGAGTTAAGGAGGCAATTCGCGAGCAGGGCTTTACGGGAATAATAACCGGCGGGCTTTCGGCGTGTGCGGGAGGAGTAACCGTTGCCGTTCTTTCAGGTCTTGTTGTAGCTCTTGTTGCACGCTCAAAGGATAAAAGCTGATAAAACGGCGTAAATCCTCATAATTAGTTGAAAATAAGCGACATAATTCTATTGAAAAACTGCTGACACTATGATAAAATATTTATGCAATTATAAATATTTGGAGGAAATCTATATGGCAGCAATGACTTATGAATCAATTGTTGAAACAGTTAGAAGCAAATTTTCAAACGCAGATGTAAGCTCTGTTTCGGGCACTCTTGCTTTTCAGTTTAATATTGTCGGCAAGGTTGAAGGTATTTTTTATGTTGAAATTAAAGACGGCAAGGTTAATGTTGAGCCGTATGAGTATTACGACCGTAACGCAATCATCACTATGAACGGAACAAATCTTATTAAGCTTATCAACGGCAAGCTTGATCCCGTTCTTGCCTTCACGGCAGGAAAGCTTAAGATTGACGGAGATGTCGGAGCAGCTCTTGAGCTTATTAGATTTATAAAATAATTCAAGCTATGAATTTAACCGCTTCGGGCAATCCGAGGCGGTTTTTTTGATGGAATTGATAATTTTATCAGCATTATGAACAATAATTTAAAAACTTAAAAATTTTACTTGTGTATATTTCCTATTTAATATATAATAAAAGGGTAAATGAAAATTTTGGAGGTAAAATTTATGAAGCATCCCGAAATCATTGAAAAAATGAGCTTGGAGCAAAAAGCAAAATTTGTTTCCGGCTTTGATTATTGGCATCTTGAAGAGGATAAGGACCTCGGCTTGCCTAAAATTATGGTAACAGACGGACCTCACGGTCTGCGTAAGCAAAAAACGGATAAGAAATCATCAGACGGAATAGGCCTTGGAAATTCCGTGCCGGCAACCTGTATGCCTCCTGCAGCAACATCTGCTTGCTCGTGGGATGAGGAGCTCCTTAAAAAAGAGGGCGAGGCGCTTGGTGAGGAGTGCCTTGCAGAGCAGGTTTCGGTTCTTCTCGGACCGGGAACAAATATCAAGCGTTCTCCCGTTTGTGGAAGAAATTTTGAGTATTTTTCAGAGGATCCGCTTCTTGCCGGTAAAATGAGTGCAAGCCTTATAAACGGTGTTCAGTCAAAGGGCGTAGGCACCTCTCTTAAGCATTTTGCCTGCAATTCGCAGGAAGCGTTCAGAATGGTTGTTAATGAGGTTGTTGACGAAAGAGCAATGCGTGAAATTTATTTAACCGCATTTGAAATTGCCGTTAAAGAGTCTCAGCCGTGGACTATAATGAATTCCTACAACAGAATAAACGGCGTTTATGCTTCTCAAAACGATTGGCTTCAAAATAAGGTTTTAAGAGATGAATGGGGCTTCAAGGGTGTTGTTTTAACAGACTGGGGCGCATCGGTTGACAGAATTCCCGGACTTCAATGCGGAACAGACCTTGAAATGCCGTCCTCGGGAACGCTTAACACGCAAAGAATTATTGAAGCAGTAAACAACGGTACTCTCAATGAAGCGGTTCTTAATGAAAGAGTTGATAATGTTGTTGATTTAATTGTTAAATCAAAGCCGGCTCTTGAAGGTAAACATACATACGATGTCGAGGAGCACCACAAGCTTTCGCAGAAAGTTGCAGAGGGCTCAATGGTTCTTCTTAAAAATGACGAAAATATTCTTCCTCTTAAAGATGGACAAAAGATTGCAGTTATCGGCGAATTGGCAAAGGCTCCTCGTTTTCAGGGCGCAGGCTCATCTGTTATTAATCCCACTAAGCTTGATAACGCTTTTTCAGAGCTTGAAAAGCTCGGTGTTAAGGCAACCTATGCTCCCGGCTATGAAAAGGGCAAGGATGAAATTAATTCAAGTCTCGTAAGCGAAGCCGTAAGCAATGCAAAGCAGGCAGATGTTGCCGTTGTTTTTGTTGGCTTAACAGAAGAATTCGAGGGCGAGGGATACGACAGAGAAGCAACTTATATGCCAAACAGTCATAATAATCTCGTGAGCGAGATTGCAAAGGCAAATCCAAACACGGTTGTTGTTCTTGCAGGCGGTTCAGTTGTTGATATTCCTTGGATTAATGAGGTTAAGGGCCTTCTTAATTCCGGCCTCGGCGGTCAGGCAGGCGGTGCGGCAGTTGCAAATATTTTAACGGGTGCAGTTAACCCAAGCGGTAAAACGGCAGAAACATATCCGCTTTCGTTCAGCGACAATCCAACCTACGGCAACTATCCCGGCGGTCCTGTTGTTTCAGAGCATAAGGAGAGCGTTTATATCGGCTACCGTTATTATGACAGTGCCGAAAAGGATGTTCTTTTCCCGTTTGGCTTCGGTCTTTCCTACACAACATTTGAATATAGCGATATTAAGCTTTCGTCAAGCGATATTAAGGATACAGATACTCTTAAGGTTTCCTTTAAGATTAAAAATACGGGCAACAGAGACGGCGCAGAGGTTGCAGAGCTTTATGTTGCAGATAAGGTGTCAACTGTTTTCCGTCCGAAGAAGGAGCTTCGTGCATTCACAAAGGTATTTCTTAAAGCAGGCGAGGAAAAAGAGGTTACTCTTGAACTCGGCAAGCGTGCGTTTGCATATTATAATATCAATATCTCCGATTGGCATGTTGAGTCGGGCGAATTTGAAATTATGGTCGGTGCTTCAAGCCGTGATATTAAATTAACGGCAACCGTTAATGTTGCCTCAACCGTTGAGGCAGAGGTTCCGGATTACAGAGTGTCCGCTCCGTCATATTATAAGGCTGATATTAAGGATATAGCCGATGATGAGTGGGCTGCCGTTTACGGTCAGGAGCTTCCTCCGAGGGAAAGAGATAATTCAAATAGGATTGATATTTATTGCTGCTTAAACGATGCAAGAAACACAAAATGGGGCGGAAAGATTTGTTCACTTATTGAAAATCTTATGTCAAAGATGGGCTCTGCCGAAAACGGAGACGGAAAAATGCTTGCCGCAATGGCAACTCAAATTCCTATCAGAAACTTCGTTGCAATGAGTATGGGCGTTTTCTCTCCTGCAATGGCAGAGGGATTGCTTGATATTCTTAATGACGATAAATCAACCTTTGTTGGCTTCAATAAGATTATTTGGAGAATCGGCGGTGCGCTCACAAAGCTTCCCGCACTTCTTAAATCAATTTAATCTAACGATAAAAAATAACCTCTTCGGTAATCCAAAGAGGTTATTTTTTTATGCTTGTTTTTTTATTTAACAATTCCCTTTTTAAACATTATATGAGCGCCCAAAAGGGAAACCGCAACGCCTATCGGAATAAGTACTCCCGTTCCAAGCGTTCCGTTGAAGAGCAGTATAATTGTTAAAGCCGCTATCGGCAGTATAGATATTTTCCAATGCTTTGCAAGATAGGAAGCACAAAGCGCACCGAAAAGTGCGGGCGTAACCTGCTGAAATGCAGGTGCAAAAACAGAATCGGGGTCTGTTATGTTGTGCAAAACAGGATAAAACGCAAGCACGCAAACCGCTATAATAACAGTTGTAACAATAGAGGAAACGGCTATTGATATTGTTGAAATAACCTCTCCTTCCTCTGTGTTTGGCTTAACCCTTGCGCTTTCCATAGAGCTTAATGCAACGGGAAGCTTAAGATTTGTTATGTTTCCCGTAACGAAGCCGAGATATGTTCCGCCCGTGCCAAGCAGGGGAGAGTAGGTTAAAACCTCAAGAACGGCTGTTGGATAGAAAATCAGTGCAACCGTTGCAAGCCCCTTTCCTATCATTGAAAGCTTTGGATAAACCCCTAAATGATAGCAAATAAGCGCAGGTATGCTTAGGAAAAGAAGCAGTGTAACAACTGTCCAAATCTTTCCGTATTTGTGGGTTTTATTAATATAATCGTTCATCGTCAGCCCCTCCATTCAAGAAACGCAATGCTTTCGGGAAGCACCTGTGCAAGAAGCATAACAAGCGCCATTGCACCTATCATCGAAAACGGCATTGCAAAGCTTTCAAGCCATTTCCATTTTTTAGCGTCTGCTATCTTTTGCAGTATAAGCATTAAAATAACGGAAAAAATCAGTGCCGCAACAGAAAGGATGCCTGCCCCGTCTCCCGTAATGTTAGGGTCGCCCTTGCCGGCAATTGCTTTTGCAACGAATGCGGCAATAAGGCCGATAAATGCCGCCGCACTCATAACCGATGCCCATGCGTTGTTGCTTGAAACGGCCTTTCCGATTTTGCTTTGTATTTTTTTAAGAAATATCGGAATTAAAACAAGCGGCATTATTGAGCCGAGAGTCATAACCCAGGCAACAGTTGCAAAAACCTCAGGGTTTTTAATTTCGTTTGCTATTCCGCCCGTTAAGCCGTAGGCTTCAATTGCGTTCGTTGCCGCAGTAACCTCATAGGATATGTTGCCTATAACCGTTAGGCGTATCCACGGCAAAACATATCCGAGTGCCGCAGAAAGAGTAAGCACGGTTGCAACTATTCCTATTGCGGGAGCAACCGTGAAAAGTGCAGATGAAACGATGGTGTTTTTAACCGTTTCCTTGCTTATTCCAAGCTCCTTTGCCTTTTTAACGGCTCTGATAAGGAAAAACAGAGCCTGCGCAATAACAAAAGCAACAACGCAAAGGGCAAGAATAATCATAAAGGTATCTTCTTTAAAATCCATATTTTTATTCTCCGCTCATAATTCTTATGTATCGCTTAAAGAAAGTAACTCCCTGCGTAAGCTGGTCAACAGGTATTCTTTCGTTTGTTGAATGAGTTGTAAGAAGCAATGCCGTGTCAACCGTAAACGGTGCAAAGCGGTAAATATTATTGCAGATATTTTCATAGTTGTAGGCGTCTGTTCCGCCCATAACAAGATAGGGAGCAACGATATTTTTTTCGTCAATTGCGCAGGAAAGCCTTTTAAGTGTTTCAAACGCTCTTGTGTCAGTCGGCGAAATAAGGCTCGGCTCCTTGCCCTTAACGAATTCTATTTCAACATTTTCCGAGCCCATATATTTCTCAATGTGGCGTCTAACATCTTCAATGCTTTCTCCCGGCATTATTCTGAAATTAATTGTAACGCTTGCCTTTTCGGGAAGAACATTTGCCGCAGGCGAGCCGCTTGCCATTGTTACGCCTGTTGTTGTCCTAACAAGCGAAGCCGCAGGCGGAATTTTTGTCATAATTTTAAGTAAAAGCGGCTTTAAAATAAACAGATTGCAGAAAACAACTCTGCCTAAATACGAAGTGTGCTTTCCGATATCCGTGAAAAGATTATAAACAAACGGCATAATTTTTGCTTTAAATTGATGGTTTTCAAGGTTAAGCACCTTTTTTGAAAGTATGCCTATGGCGGTGTGCTTCGGCGGTTGAGAGGAATGGCCTCCCTTTGCCTTAACGGTAACTCTGAAATCGGCATATCCCTTTTCAGCAACGCCTATTCCCGTTAAATTAGCGTCAATAATTCCCTTAACCCTTGCAGGAAGCATTGCGCCGCCCTCGTCAATAACGCTGTCAAGGCGAACTCCTCTGCCTTCAAGAGTTTTTGAAAGCTCGTGGGCACCGTTGCCTTGCCCGGCAACGATTTCCTCATTGTGTCCAAGGCAAAGATAAACGCCTCTTTTCGGTTGATAGCCCTCTTCAAGCAGGGTTTCAACGCTTTCCAAAAGGCATATCAGGTGGTTTTTCATATCAAGTGCGCCTCTGCCCCAAATATATTCACCGTCGTTGTAGCCCTCAAAGGCGGGATGAACCCAGTCGCTTTCCGTTCCCTTTGCAACGGGAACAACATCCTGATGGGCAAGAAAGGCTATCGGATCAAGTGCTTCGTCGGTTCCCCTCCAATAAAACAGAAGGCTTGCCCTTGAAACATCTTCAACGGAAAGGTTTTCGTGCACAAGCGGAAACGCCTTGCGCAGAAAGGCGTGAAATCTGTTAAACTCGCCCCAATCCGTTTCGTCCTCGTTTTCGTGTGAAATTGTTTTAATTTTTATTGCCTCTGAAAGCTTTTTCTGAACCCTGTCGGAATGAACAAGCTCCTCCTCAAAGGCTTCGGGCTTTGCCTTTTTAGCTTTAAAGAATGCGGCTCTTATCAGCGTTACAACGATAAAAGCGGCAATCAAAGCAAGAATAATCAGCAAAACTTTCATAATGCCACCTCCGATTAATTATTATGCTTATTAATATATCACATTTTTTGTTTTATTAATACATATTGTGCGTTTTTGTAAACCTTTTGAAATGTTTTGATCCCAAAAATGCAATTGCCGCTTTTAAACGGCATTTTCACTCTTTTAAATTAAGCGGATTTTGTCAATGAAATTTTTTATGTATTCCTTTGTTTTTGTTGAAATAAAAATATATTTATAATATAATCATAATATAATATTGTGTTTACCCGTGCAGATATTAATTAAAAATTATCGGCACGCAGACGAAAGGGTTTTTAAAAATGAAAAAAATCATCAGCTTATTACTTTCTGCTTCAATCGTTATCGGCTCTCTTGCAGGGCTGTCAACAGTTGCTTCGGCGCAAACCGATTCTTCTTCGATTGAAAACAGTAGCTCCTCGCTTGAAGCAATTGCAAAGGAATTAATCAGCATTCAGCCCGTTATGTATTCGGGCTATGAGGGAGTTTTAACAACCTCTGGCTATAAGGTTGCTTCTGTTAATAACGATATTCCTTTTTCGTATTTCGAGTTTACTCCGTCAAAAAGCGGAGTTTTCAGCTTCTATACAACAGGAATGTATGACACCTTAGCATATCTCTTTTCAGGAACTGTTGACAGTACAAATAGACAATATGTTGCCCACGGAGATGATACCGACGAGGATAATTATAATTTTCACATAACCGCATATCTTCATCAGGGAGAAACATATACTCTTTTATGCGGACTTTCGGGTGCTTCAAGTGTATCCTCTGCATCGTTCAGAGTGTATACAAGGGACGAAAATGTTCAGTCTCTTATAAAGTATTCTTATAACAATTCCGATAAAACTGCATCTGTTTCGCTTTATGCAGGTAATGATGATGAGGTTGTTATTCCTCAAGCAAATAACGGATATACCGTAACCTCAATCAGCGAGGGTGCATTCTTGGGTGCAACGCTAAAAAGCGTTTTTGTTCCGTCAACGGTGCAGTCAATCGGTGCTTATGCCTTTTCCGATTGCTATAATTTGAAAAGGGTTTCTTTCGGTGAAAGCAGTGCTCTTCAATATATAGATGTCGGTGCGTTTTCGTTTTGCATAAATCTCGGCACTGAAATTGAAATACCGAGAAGCGTTAAATCAATAGAAGCCGAAGCGTTTTATGAAACGGCATTAACAAAAGCAGTTATTTTGAGCAGAAGCTGCTATATCGGCGGAACAGATGAGAAGGATTTTGCTTTCCCAACCGACGCTGTTATATACGGATATAATAACTCAACCTCGCAGGATTATGCCGCAAAAACAGGCAATAAATTTGTCAGCCTCGGAGATTATCCTTTCGGAAATTATACCGTTTATTCCGTTAATGATAAGGGCTTTTCGGTAAGCTGTGATGTTATCCCCGGTGCCACGGGCTATGATATCGAGGTTAATGACGGCACGGGTTGGGTTACCGCCGCTTCAATTCGTGCAAAAAGCGGAGCGGTAACAGGTCTTAAAAAATGCACGGATTACGAGGTTAGAATGCGTGCATTTACAGATAGGAATTCAAATAAAAAAATTATATCCGCTTATTCCGATGTGAAAAAAGTAACAACAACTCCTTCAAAGGTAACAGGCCTTGCAACAACTGCAAGAGGCTCGGGCGGAAGAACGCTCAC
>UQSH01000032.1 GCA_900543795.1 uncultured Oscillospiraceae bacterium
ATGAACGGCTTGTAAATTCTCAAAATTTTTTTAGTCCCTACTTGACACAAGAAGACACGCCCCGATTGGGAAGCGAGCTTAAAAGCTCGTCTCTGTCGGGGCTGAATTTTTCGTCATCGTAATGGCTGTGTGTGTCAAATATATTATTAAGCATTAAATTCACCGTCTTGCGTTATCTCAGCTGCGTGCCCTCGTCAATACCGTCAACGAAAAGAACCTTAACTCCGCCGTCCTGTGTGTCGCCCGCAAGAAGCATACCGTTGCTCATTTCTCCGCAAAGCTTTGCAGGCTTAAGATTTGCAACAATAACAACCTTTTTGCCGATTAAATCCTCCGGCTTATACCACGGTGCAATTCCCGAAACAATCTGTCTCGGCTCTGCAGAGCCGTCATTCACCTGAAGCTTAAGAAGCTTTTTGGCTTTCTTAATCGGCTCGCATTGAGTTATTTTTGCAACACGAAGCTCAACCTTGGAGAAATCGTCAAACTGAATTTCGGCAAGGCCGGCGGGCTTTTCGTTTGCTTTCTTTGCCTCGTCTGCCTGCTTTTGAATAAGCGCATTAAGCTCGTCAATTTCCTTTTCAACATCAATTCTCGGGAAAAGCGGCTCGCCCCTGTGAACGGTAACATTTTCGGGAAGCACTCCGAATTTTCCAGCGTTTTCGTATGATATGAGCGAGGCTTCCGCTCCAATCTGCTCCCAAACCTTAGGCATTGTGCTTGGCATAAAGCAGGAAAGCAGGGTGGTGCTTATTCTTATTGCTTCAAGCAAATTATAAAGCACGCTCGCAAGGCGGGCTTTCTTGCTTTTGTCCTTTCCGAGAATCCAAGGCTGTGTTTCGTCGATATACTTGTTTGCTCTTGAAATAACCTTGAATATTTCCGCAAGCGCATTGTTTAATTGCGTTTCGTCGATATAATAATCCGTTTTATCGCGAAGCGCAAGCGCCATATCTATTAATTCTTTATCTATCTCGGCTTCCTCTCTTTCGCTCGGAAGAGTGCCGCCGAAATATTTTTCAATCATTGCAACTGTTCTTGAAACAAGATTTCCCAAATCGTTTGCAAGGTCTGAATTAATGCGGTTTATCATAATTTCATTTGAAAAAGAGCTGTCTGCTCCGAGAGCCATTTCTCTTAAAATGTGGTATCTAATCGCATCGCATCCGTATCTTTCTCCCAAAACAAACGGGTCAACAACATTGCCGAGAGATTTAGACATTTTTTGGCCGTTAAAGGTTATCCAGCCGTGAACGGCAAGGTGCTTTGGAAGGGGCTGTTCAAGAGCCATAAGCATTGCAGGCCAAATGATTGCGTGAAAGCGCATAATGTCCTTTGCAACCATGTGAGTATCTGCCGGCCAAAATTTTTCGTAATCATTGTATTTTTCGTTCTTGAAGCCGAGTGCGCTGATATAGTTTGAAAGTGCGTCTATCCAAACATAAACAACATGCTTTTCATCAAATGTAACGGGTATTCCCCAAGTGAAGGAGGTTCTTGAAACGCAAAGGTCTTCAAGTCCCGGCTTTATGAAATTATTAACAAGCTCAACGGCTCTTGATTTCGGTTGAAGATAATCGGTTTCGGTTAAAAGTCGTTCAATTCTGTCTGCAAATGGAGACATTTTAAAGAAATATGCTTCCTCCGAGGCGTCAACAACCTCTCTTCCGCAGTCAGGGCATTTGCCGTCAACAAGCTGGCTTTCCGTCCAAAAGCTTTCGCAGGGAGTGCAGTATTTGCCTGTATACTGTCCTTTATAAATATATCCCTTGTCGTAAAGCTCTTTAAATATTTTTTGAACGGTTTCGATATGATAATCGTCTGTTGTTCGGATATATCTGTCGTAGCTGATGTTCATATAGCTCCAAAGCTTTTTGAAAATGCTAACGATTTCATCAACATATTCCTTGGGAGTAATTCCCTTTTCAGCTGCCTTTTGTTCAATTTTAAGTCCGTGCTCGTCTGTTCCCGTTAAAAAGAGAACCTCCTTGCCTTGAAGCCTTCTGTATCTCGCAATTGAGTCGCAGGCAACAGTTGTGTAGCAATGGCCGATATGAGGATTTCCCGAGGGATAGTATATCGGCGTTGTTATATAAAACCTTTCTTTATCTGCCATTTTTTATTTCCTTTCGTTCGGCAGTAGCCTTAATATTTTTATATTAGTGAAAATTGGACCTTATCGCCCGTTGAGGTAATTGTTTCGGTTGCTTTTCCCGTAACAAGGTCAACCGAAACGGAGGCGTATTTTTCGCCGTCCTTATATACCGCAAAATAATTAATTCCGTTTTCCTCGATTGTTCTGTTGATTTCAAGGTCGTTTCCGTAATGCTCGTAAAGAGCGTCAAGCGCTTCGTTAACCGTAAGCGGAAGCTCATATCCAACGGGCTTTTTTGTTGTAACGGTTGTTTGCTTTTCCGTTGACTGCGCCTCGGATTGCTCCTGCGAAGCAGGCTCGCTCGCCTGTGCAGATGTGCTGCCTTCAATTGAAGAGCTGCTCTGCTCTGAGGATGAGCCCTCGGGAGCTTCGGGCTTTTGCGTGCTCATATAAACGGCAACGCCTGCCGCAACAACTATAAGCACGGCAAGTATTGCTATAATCGCCTTCATATTTTTATCTTTTTTATTTTTCTTTTCAGACATAAATTTGCCCTCCGTTTTTATAAAAGAGATGCCGCCGCTTTGTCAAGCATAAGAGTAACATCCGTGTGAAACTGCAAAACAGAAGCAGGGCACATAGGCGTAACATTTCCGTCAATAAGCTGCTTAATGGCTTTTGCCTTGTTAGCTCCAAGTGCAATAATAAGAATTTTCTTTGCCTGCATTATGGAGCCGATACCCATTGTAACCGCCTGAGTCGGAACCTCTTCTATTGAATTGAAAAATCTGCTGTTGTCCTTAACGGTGCTCTCTTTAAGAGTAACAACATGGCTCCAACGCTGAAAGCAGTCCGCAGGCTCATTAAATGCAATGTGGCCGTTTGAGCCTATTCCGAGAAGCTGAATATCAATTCCGCCTGCGTTCTTGATTTTCTGCTCGTAATCCTTACATTCCTGCTCTAAATCCTCGGCATTTCCGTTAAGGAAATTAATGCTTTTCTCGGGAATGTTTATGTGGTCAAAAAGGTTTTCGTGCATAAATGAGTGGTAGGAATTTTTATCCTTTACATCAAGATTAACATATTCGTCAAGGTTAAATGTTGTAACCGATGAAAAGTCAACAACGCCCTTTTTGTAAAGCTCAATCATCTGCCCGTAGGGCTTTAAGGGAGTTGAGCCTGTTGCAAGTCCCAAAACGGAATCGGGCTTTTGAAGCACCTGGCCGCACATATAGTTGCCTGCGGCAATTCCGATTTGCTCTTCGCTTTCGTAAATAAGTACATTCATTAGGATAACCTCCTCATTACATAACTATTATAATATTATAATAAAATTGCTTTTTGTGTCAATATTCGGATTGGCCGTTTTTTTCTTTTTTTCGTGAAATTATTTTTTCGGAAAGCTTTATTATAACCAAAAAACCACCGGCCCCAAAAACGGCCCCCGCCGTGTCTATTGCCCAGTCGGAGATTTTGCACGCCCTGCCCTCAACGAAAATTTGATGAATTTCATCGGTTACGGCATAAAGAGAGGTGCAAACAACCGCAAGCGGCGTTTTTGTTCTTTCAAGCTGCACAAAAAGTGCAAGCGCAAAAAGAAGCGCAAGCCCTGTAAATTCAAGAAAATGAGCAGACTTTCTGACTATGAAATCCGTAACGGCGTTGCTTCCGAAAAGCCTTTGCAAAAGCTCAACAAAATAACCGCTTTGCTCAGAGGATTGCGTTGCCGTTCTTGATGAAAAGTAAAATATAACTCCCATACAAGCCGCAACAAGCATCCAGCATATTATTTTTTTAACCCTCTCTTGTTGCATAAACGAACGACACCCTTCCCGAGCCCGGATGGAATTGAACGCTGCTGACACCCTTTGCCTGCGCATAGAAATTAGATTCATAAAAAACAGGCGTGTAGCAATAAGTATCATAAAGTGCTTTTTCACATTCCGTGCAGGCAGAGGCAAGCTCAGCCTCTCCCGCAGTAAGAGCATTTTCAAGCGCATTGTTAAAATCGTCTTTATCAAACGAGCTCAAATTGCTGTCTGCCAAAGCATTCAAAAACGAAACGGGGCTTTCAGAGGAAGCCGAAAATGGATAAAGCGCAAGATCGTAATCGCCGGAGGCAACTTTTGATTTCAGCTCTCCTTCGGGCATTGCTTCGATTTTAAGAGTAAATTCCGTGCTTTTGCCGTTAACATTTGAAACGGCTCCGATTCCAGCCTGTATGCCCTGAACAAGCTCCTTTGCCGCCTCCTGCATATTTTCGGGAACAAGAAGCGTTGCGTCGGTTGAATATATTTTTGCGTCTTTAACCGCACTCTTCCAAAGCGAAATCGCTGCTTCTCTGTTTTCTGCCTCGGTAATTCTTTCTGCCGCCTGCGTGTATGGTGTGTTGCCGATTTTGCAGGAGGGCGGAACAAATCCGTAAGCGTCCGAAAGATAGTTGAATTTATCAAAATCAATGTCAGAGGCACTGAGCGCAAGCGCACGGCGTGCGTCCCTTTCAGAGAAAATTCCCTTTGTTGAATTGATTACGAGCAACCAGGTTGTGTTAATGTATGATATCAGCGAAACTCCGCTTTTTTTGCTTATTTTTTCACTTTCATATCCTCTAATGTATGCGGCGTCATAATATCCGCTTAAAATGTCCTCTGAAAGATTTTCGTCTGCGCTCACGATTTTCAGCGTCAGGTCTGCCGCCTTTGCGGGCGAGGGACCCTTATATGCCGAATTGTTTTTGAGTATGTAAGAGGCTTCAAGCACATTTGTTATAACGAACTGACCGTTAAACATTGTGTATTTCAAATCAAGACCGTATCTGCCGTTTGTACTGTTGAAAAATTCCTCGTTACAGGGCATTGCAACGGCGGTTGACATTGTTTTTAAAAAACTGTCATTAGGCGATGAAAGCGTAATTTGTAAGGTGTAATCGTCATTTGCACGGGCTCCGAGCGTGCCTTTATCCGCCCTGCCGGCGTTGATTTCGGGAGCGTTAACTATTGAGGAAATTGTTGAGAAAAGGGGCGACTGCGTTGAGCTGTCCGCCGCTCTTTGAAGCGCAAAAACAAAATCGCTTGCCGTTATTTCCGGGTTAAAATCCTCTCCTAATTTTTCCTTAACAGAGGGATAAATATACCAATGAAGCCCCTTGTTAAGATAAAATGTATATGTAAGTCCGTCTTCGGATATGCTCCAGCTTGATGCACAGGCGGGCAGAATTTTGCCCTCATCGTCGCACCTAACAAGTCCTTCAAAGCAGTTTTCAATAACAAGAAATTCATCGGAGGTTGAGGCAACCTGCGGGTCATAGCTGTTTATATTTCCGCTGAAGGGGTAAATAAAATCAATGCTTTTTTCGGCTTTTGAGCAACTCGAAAGAGCGCAAGCCGTCAGTATTATGCAAAGAAAAAGAGAAATTGCTTTTTTCATAAAATTCATCACCGTTATATTAGTTACATTATTATAACAGATTATAACGGATTTGAAAAGAGCCTATTAAAATTTAATTGAAAGGGTGAAAAATGGGCCAAATCTTAAAACACACGGCAGGGTGTTACAAAAACTTTTTAAAAATTGAGCATTTTTTCCAAATATTTTAAAACTTTTTATTGACTTATTATTAAAGGGAGATTATTATATTAGCACGATAAAAATGGAGAGTGTTCGCTTTTTGCAAATAAGCCTTTTTCTAAATGCTCAAAAAAGGTGCTCAAAAGCAACAAAAATCGCAATGCTTTCGGCTTTTTTCAGTAATCTAAAAGAAACGGAGTGATTACCAAGTATGGTAAATGTTAAGGATGTCAAGCTCGGCCAGACAACCCGAAAGAGTTTCGCAAAAATCAACGAGGTTATGCCAATGCCTAATCTTATTGAGGTGCAGAAAAAATCTTATCAGTGGTTTCTCGATGAAGGCTTGCAGGAAGTTTTCCGCGATATCGGCCCTATAACCGATTACACGGGAAATCTTGTTTTGGATTTCATCGACTATTCTATGGACGACGAGCCTAAGTACACTATTGCGCAGTGCAAATCCCGTGATGTAACCTATGCAAAGCCTCTTAAAGTAAGGGCTCGTTTGCAAAACAAGGAAACAGGCGAGGTTAAGGAAAATATTATCTATATGGGCGATTTTCCGCTTATGACGGAGGCAGGCACCTTCGTTATCAACGGTGCGGAAAGATGTATCGTTTCCCAGCTCGTTCGTTCTCCCGGCGTTTATTATCATATGGATCACGATAAAACCGGTAAGGAGTTATTTACAAATACCGTAATTCCAAACAGAGGTGCGTGGCTTGAATATGAAACAGACGCAAACGATTTGTTTTATGTTAGAATTGATAAAAACAGAAAAATATTCATAACAACCTTCCTTCGTGCTCTCGGCCTCGGAACAGATGAGCAAATAAGAGAATTCTTCGGAGACGACGAAAGAATTGAAGCAACGATAGAGAAGGACACAACAAAGAACACCGAGGAAGCGCTTCTTGAGGTTTATAAAAAGCTCCGTCCGGGCGAGCCCCCAACACTTGAAACGGCTCAGGCGCATTTAGACGGTCTTTTCTTTGACGCTCACCGCTACGACCTTTCAAGAGTCGGCAGATATAAATACAATAAAAAGCTTGCTTTGAGCGACAGACTTGCAGGCAGAAAGCTCACTCAGCCCATAATTTCTCCGCAGGGCGAATTTCTTGCAGACGCAGGCGAGGTTATCTCGCTTGAAAGAGCAGTTGAAATTGAAAATGCAGGCGTTATGAATGCGTTTGTTGATGTTGAGGGCAGAGAAATCAAAATCGTTTCAAACGGTATGGTTGATATTTCAAAATATGTTGATTTTGACTGCAAGCCGCTCGGCATAAATGAAAAGGTTTCTTACAGAGTTCTTTCCGAAATCCTTGAAAAATGTGCAGATGACGAGGAAGCACTCAAGGAGGAAATCAAGCTTCATCACGATGACCTTATCCCCAAGCACATTATCACAGATGATATTTTTGCAACCGTTTCTTATCTTATAAATCTTGCCTTCGGAGTTGGCACAACCGATGATATCGACCATCTCGGAAACCGCCGTATCCGTGCAGTAGGCGAGCTTCTTCAAAACCAAATCAGAATCGGATTTTCAAGAATGGAAAGAGTTATCCGTGAAAGAATGACTCTTCAGGTTCAGGACGATGAGGAGGCAATAACTCCCCAGGCACTTATCAATATAAGACCTGTTGTTGCCGCTATTAAGGAATTTTTCGGCTCTTCTCCGCTTTCGCAGTTTATGGATCAAAACAATCCGCTTGCAGAGCTTACTCATAAGAGAAGACTTTCAGCTCTCGGCCCCGGCGGTCTTTCAAGAGACCGTGCAGGCTTCGAGGTTCGAGATGTTCACTATACGCATTACGGCAGAATGTGTCCTATCGAAACTCCCGAAGGTCCGAATATCGGTCTTATCTCCTATCTTGCGTGTTACAGCCGTCTTAATGAATACGGATTTATCGAGGCTCCTTACCGCAAGGTTGATAAGGAAACAGGCGTTGTAACATCAGAGGTTGTTTATATGACTGCCGATGTTGAGGATGATTTCATCGTTGCGCAGGCAAACGAGCCTCTTGATGAAAACGGCAGATTTGCCAATAAGCGTGTTACCTGCCGCCACAAGGATGAGTTTATTACCTGCGAGCCCGAAAAGGTTGATTATATGGATGTTTCGCCGAAGATGGTTGTTTCCGTTGCAACGGCGATGATTCCTTTCCTTGAAAATGATGACGCAAACCGTGCTCTTATGGGTGCTAACATGCAGCGTCAGGCAGTTCCGCTTCTTAAAACAGAGGCTCCCGTAGTTGGAACCGGTATGGAATATAAGGCTGCTTATGATTCAGGCGTTGTTGTTATTGCCAAAAGAGGCGGAACGGTAACGGCTGTTGATGCAGACACAATTGAAATCACCGTTTCAAAGGGCGAGGTTGACAGGTATGAGCTCGTTAAGTTCAGCGGCTCAAACCAAGGCACCTGCATAAATCAACGCCCGATTGTTTCTCTTCATCAAAAGGTTGAGGGCGGTCAGGTTATTGCAGACGGCCCCGCAACCTGCAACGGCGAGGTTTCTCTCGGTAAAAACGCCCTTATCGGCTTTATGACCTGGGAGGGCTATAACTATGAGGACGCTGTTCTCATTAACGAAAAAATGGTTCGCGACGATGTTTACACTTCAATTCATATTGAAGAGCATGATGTTGAAGCGAGAGATACAAAGCTCGGACCTGAGGAAATCACAAGAGATATTCCCAATGTCGGCGAAGACGCTCTTAAAGACCTTGATGAAGACGGTATCATCCGTATCGGTGCCGAGGTACACAGCGGCGATATCCTTGTCGGCAAGGTAACTCCCAAGGGCGAAACAGAGCTTACCGCCGAGGAAAGACTCCTTCGTGCAATATTCGGAGAGAAAGCAAGAGAGGTTAGAGACACCTCAATGCGTGTTCCTCACGGCGAATACGGTATTGTTGTTGATGTTAAGGTGTTCACCCGTGCAAACTGCGATGAGTTGAGCCCCGGCGTAAACAAGGTTGTTCGTGTTTATATTGCACAAAAAAGAAAAATCCAGGTTGGCGATAAGATGGCAGGCCGCCACGGTAACAAGGGCGTTGTTTCCCGTGTTCTTCCGCAGGAGGATATGCCGTTCCTGCCCGACGGACGCCCGCTTGATATTGTTCTTAATCCGCTCGGCGTACCTTCCCGTATGAATATCGGTCAGGTGCTTGAGGTTCATCTCGGCTATGCCGCAATGGCTCTCGGCTGGAAGATGTGCACCCCTGTTTTTGACGGCGCTCACGAGGATGATATTCGTGAATGTCTTAAAGAAGCAGGGCTTTCAGAGGACGGAAAAACAATTCTTACCGACGGCAGAACGGGAGAAAAATTTGACAACCCGATAACCGTTGGCTATATGTATTATCTTAAACTTCATCATCTTGTTGACGATAAGATTCACGCCCGTTCAACAGGACCTTACAGTATGGTAACCCAGCAGCCTCTCGGCGGTAAAGCGCAGTTCGGCGGTCAGCGTTTCGGAGAAATGGAGGTTTGGGCACTCGAGGCTTACGGTGCCGCTTACACTCTTCAAGAAATTATGACCGTTAAGTCAGACGATGTAACCGGCCGTGTTAAAACCTATGAGGCAATCGTTAAGGGCGAAAATATTCCAACGGCGGGAACTCCCGAATCGTTCAAGGTTCTCTATAAAGAACTTCAAGCTCTCGGTCTTGATACAAAGCTTTATGATAAAGAGGGCAACGAGATTGAGCTTAAGCAGGATATTGACGACGGAACGGAGATTCAGCCGATAGATGATAAAGCATTCACTCAGGTAAACGATTTTGACGGCGAGAGCGATGGCTACACCGTTGAAAACGCAGAGGAAGGCGAGGAAGCAGGTCAGTCAGAGGATGCGGATTTGAGCGAAATGTTCACGGATTCCGATTATTCCGATGATGACGGCTATGAAGAATAACCGTATGACCGAAAACCCACATTACATTATATATAAAGGAGTGCTTCCAAATGGAAAATCAAAACGAATTCAGTTCAATTAAAATCGGGCTTGCTTCTCCCGAGCAGATTCGTGCTTGGTCATACGGCGAGGTAACAAAACCCGAAACCATAAATTACAGAACACTTAAGCCTGAAAAGGACGGCCTTTACTGCGAAAAGATTTTCGGACCCACAAAGGACTGGGAATGTCATTGCGGAAAGTATAAAAGAGTGCGCTATAAGGGCAAGGTTTGTGAGCGCTGCGGAGTTGAAATCACCCGTTCAAAGGTTCGTCGTGAGCGTATGGCGCATATTGAGCTTGCCGCTCCCGTTTCTCATATTTGGTATTTCAAGGGAATCCCAAGCCGCCTCGGTCTTGTTCTTGACATAAGCCCCCGTTATCTTGAAAAGGTGCTTTATTTTGCACTTTATATCGTAACGGATCCCGGCGATACTCCGCTTGAAAAAATGCAGATTCTTAACGAAAAAGAATATGCCGAAATGCGTGAGAGATACGAGGATGATTTTGAGGCAGGAATGGGTGCAGAGGCTATTAAAAAGCTTTTGCAGGATATTGATGTTGAACAGCTCAGAAATGAGCTTACCGCAGAGCTTGAGGACGCAACAGGCCAAAAGAGAGTTCGTATCCTTAAAAGGCTTGATGTTGTTGATGCTTTTTATAAGAGCGGAAACAAGCTTGAATGGATGATTCTTGATGTTATCCCTGTTATTCCTCCGGATATTCGTCCTATGGTTCAGCTTGACGGCGGCAGATTTGCCACATCAGATCTTAACGACCTTTACAGAAGGGTTATCAACAGAAATAACCGTCTTAAAAGACTTCTTGAGCTCGGTGCTCCCGATATTATCGTTAGAAACGAAAAGAGAATGCTTCAAGAGGCAGTTGATGCTCTTATTGATAACGGCAGACGCGGCAGACCTGTAACAGGTCCAAGCAACCGTCCGCTTAAATCTCTTTCCGATATGCTTAAAGGTAAGCAGGGACGCTTCCGTCAAAACCTTCTCGGTAAGCGTGTTGACTATTCAGGCCGTTCCGTTATCGTTGTAGGCCCGGAGCTTAAAATGCACCAGTGCGGTCTTCCGAAGGAAATGGCAATCGAGCTCTTTAAGCCGTTTGTAATGAAGCGTCTTGTTGCAACAGGTGCCGCTTCAAACATTAAATCGGCAAGAAAAAAGGTTGAGCGTGCGCAGGATCCTGCTGTTTGGGATGCTTTGGAGGTAGTTATTAAAGATCACCCCGTTATGCTTAACCGTGCTCCCACGCTTCACCGCCTCGGTATTCAGGCGTTTGAGCCTGTTCTTGTTGAGGGTAGGGCAATTAAGCTTCATCCTCTTTCCTGTACAGCATTTAACGCAGACTTTGACGGCGACCAAATGGCTGTTCACGTTCCGCTTTCGGCAGAGGCACAGGCAGAGGCTCGTATGCTTATGCTTGCGGCTAACAATCTTCTTAAACCGTCAGACGGTAAGCCCGTAGCGGTTCCGACTCAGGATATGGTTATCGGCTCCTACTATTTAACAATGATTAAAGAGGGCGAGCCCGGTCAGCCGAAATTCTTCACAGATGAAGCAAGAACAAACGAAATCAGCTTTGAAGAGGTTAAGGAGAAAACACAGGGCGTTTTGTCAAGCGCAGATATTCTTTGCGACACGGCAGACGAAAAGCTCGAAGCAGACTATTCAATATATAAAGCATACAGAATTTTCAGAGATAAGGACGAAGCAATTATGGCTTATGCAGAGGGCTCCCTCGGTATGCATTCGCCTGCAAAAATCCGCATAACAAAGGAAATCAACGGCATATCAAAGAGTGCTGTTATAACAACAACAATAGGCAGAGTTATCTTTAACAATCCTATCCCTCAGGATCTTGGCTTTGTTGACCGTTCAATTGAAGAAAATGCCTTCAAATTTGAAATTGATTTTGTTGTTAAGAAAAAGCAGCTCGGCCAAATTGTTGATAAGCTTATATCTGTTCACGGTGTTTCGGTTGCTTCCGTTGCCCTTGATGCAATTAAGGCACAGGGCTATAAATATTCAACCGTTTCGGGCACAACCGTTGCTGTTTGCGACGCTCTTATCCCCGATGCAAAGAAAAAATATCTTGATGAGGCTGAAAAGAAGGTTGATGAAATCACAGTCAACTATAACTACGGTCTTATCACAAATGATGAGCGCTCCTCGGCTGTTATCAAGGCTTGGGAGGACTGCACAAATAAGGTAACGAATGAGCTTACCTCGAACTTTGACGGAACTCACAATCCTATTCATATGATGGTTGACTCGGGTGCCCGTGGTAGTACGGCACAGCTTCGTCAGCTCGCAGGTATGCGCGGACTTATTGCTAACACGGCAGGTAAAACAATTGAAATTCCTATCCGTGCTAACTATCGTGAAGGTCTTAACATTCTTGAATACTTCATCTCCTCCCGTGGTGCCCGTAAAGGTCTTGCAGATACGGCTCTCCGTACGGCAGACTCGGGTTATCTTACCCGTCGTCTTGTTGATGTTTCGCAGGATGTTATTATTCGTGATGATGATTGCGGCTGCCACGAGGGTATAGTTGTTAAGGCTATTATGGACGGCAACCGTGAGCTTGAATCACTCAATGAGCGTCTTGTGGGCAGATTCCCGCTTGAAAATGTTGTTAATCCTCAAACAGGCGAGGTTATAGTTACTCCCGATGAGATGATGACAAAGGAAATCGCAGATCAAATCACTGCCTGCGGCATAACGGAGGTTAAAATCCGTTCTCTTATCACCTGTAAATCCCGCCACGGTGTTTGCCGTAGGTGCTACGGCTCAAACCTTGCGTTTAACGAGCCTGTTCAGGTCGGCGAGGCAGTTGGTATCATTGCCGCTCAATCAATCGGTGAGCCCGGTACTCAGCTTACAATGAGAACCTTCCACACCGGCGGTATCGCAGGCGGAGAGGATATCACACAGGGTCTTCCCCGTGTTGAAGAGCTGTTTGAGGCAAGAAAGCCGAAGCAGTATGCAATCCTTTCCGAAATTGCGGGTACTGTCAGATTTGAGGAAATCAAGAAATCTCAGCATGTTGTTGTAACAAATGAAGAAACCTTGGAGGAAAAGAAATATCTTATTCCTTACGGATTCAGGCTTCATGAAAATATTGTTGAGGGTGCACATGTTGAAAAGGGCGAGGAGCTCACCTACGGTGCAAAGAATCCTCACGATGTTCTTGCTATTCTCGGCGAGGAAGCAGTTTATAATTATCTTATCCGTGAGGTTCAGTTTGCTTACCGTACTCAGGGTGTTGATATCAACGATAAGCACATTGAGGTTATTGTTCGTCAAATGCTTAAAAAATGCACCGTTGATGACGCAGGCGACACAGAGCTTGTTGCCGGAACAATGGTTGATGTTTCTTCCGTTGATGAGGCAAACGACAAGATAGATGCAAGAATTGCAAACGGCGAAGCGAATCTTAAAAAAGCAACCTATATCCCGATTCTTATGGGTATCACAAAGGCTTCTCTTGCAACAGATTCCTTCCTTTCAGCCGCTTCCTTCCAGGAAACAACAAGAGTTCTCACCGATGCCGCAATTAAGGGCAAGAGCGATCCGCTTATCGGCCTTAAAGAAAATGTTATTATCGGTAAGCTTGTTCCTGCCGGAACGGGTATGGATGTGTTCCGTGATGTTGATGTTGTGCCGAGCTATCTTTCTTCCGAAAATTCAGAAGAAATATTAAATCTTGAACAATTACAAAAATTGTTGACAAATGATATGCCGGAATGATATAATTGATACTTGCGTGAGTGCGAAACAAAGCATTTTCAACAAAGATTTTTTATAATTTTGGTTAATTTGCACAATATATTGAGGCGAGTGAAAAGCTCGTCTCAATATGTGCGTGTAAATAATGGTTTCAAATCAAAATTTTTTGAAATTATTATTTATGCGCATATAATGCGCAGAAAATTTTACAGAAAGGAGATAAACTATTGCCTACCTTTAACCAATTAGTAAGAACAGGCAGAAAGTCTGTTGAGAAAAAGGCAAAAGCACCTGCTCTCTTAAAGAGCCTTAACACAAAGAAGAACGTTATGAACGATAACTGTTCTCCTCAAAAGCGTGGTGTTTGCACAGCGGTTAAAACAGCAACACCTAAAAAGCCGAACTCAGCTCTTCGTAAGATTGCCCGTGTTCGCTTAACAAACGGTATGGAAGTTTCAGCTTACATTCCCGGCGTTGGTCATAACCTTCAGGAGCACTCTGTTGTTATGGTTCGCGGCGGCCGTGTTAAAGACCTTCCCGGTGTTCGTTACCACATTATCCGCGGAACTCTTGATACTCAGGGCGTAAACGGAAGAATGCAGAGCCGTTCAAAGTACGGTGCTAAAAGACCGAAGGCTGCTAAAAAGTAAGCCGTAATTCAAACTTCTTTTGGAAAAAACAATAGTTTATACCTTATTATATAATTCGTTATTTAATGCGGTATAGCCTGCTTGTTGACTCCACGGGAAAAACTCGAGTACCTATGAACTCATTAATAATTATGAAGGAGGGAAGCGAAGATGCCAAGAAGAGGCCAAATCGCTAAGCGTGATGTATTGCCGGACCCGCTTTACAATTCAAAACTTGTAACTCGTCTTATCAATAACATTATGTATGATGGAAAAAAGGGTGTCGCACAGAAAATCGTTTACGGTGCATTTGACATCATTAAAGAAAAAACAGGCAACGATCCTTTGGAAACTTTCGAGGCTGCAATGGAAAATGTTATGCCGGTTCTTGAGGTTAAGGCTCGCCGTATCGGCGGTGCAACCTATCAGGTTCCGCTTGAGGTTCGCCCTGAAAGACGCCAAACTCTCGGTTTGCGTTGGATAACATCCTATGCACGCCTTCGTTCTGAAAGAACAATGAAGGAAAGACTTGCTGCTGAAATTATGGACGCTGTTAATAAAACCGGCGGCGCTGTTAAGAAATGTGATGATACACATAAAATGGCAGAGGCAAACAAGGCGTTTGCTCATTTCAGATATTAATCCGTTAAATCAGATTAGGAGGATATTATGCCAAGAAAAGTATCTCTTGAAATGACAAGAAATATTGGTATTATGGCTCACATCGATGCAGGTAAAACAACAACTACCGAGCGTATCCTTTATTACACCGGTATCAATCACAAGATTGGCGAAACACACGATGGCGCAGCCACTATGGACTGGATGGCACAAGAGCAGGAAAGAGGTATTACAATCACCTCCGCTGCAACAACTTGCTTCTGGAAAAAACATAGAATTAATATCATAGACACACCGGGCCACGTTGACTTCACTGTTGAGGTTCAGCGTTCGCTTCGTGTTCTTGACGGCTCTGTAACCGTTCTTTGTGCAAAGGGTGGCGTTGAGCCTCAGTCTGAAACCGTATGGCGTCAGGCTGATGAATATAATGTACCCCGTATGATCTATGTTAATAAGATGGATATTATGGGTGCAGATTTTTATAATGTTCTCGATATGGTAAGAGACAGATTTAAATGCAATGCAGTTCCGATTCAGCTTCCTATCGGAAGTGAGGATACCTTTAAGGGTATTGTTGACCTCATTAATATGGATGCTGAAATTTATTATGATGATATGGGCAACGATGTTCGCCGTGAAGAAATTCCGGAGGATATGAAGGAGCTTGCCGAGAAATATCACAATGAGCTTATCGAGGCTGTTGCAGAATCAGATGAAGCCCTTATGGAAAAATATTTCGAGGGCGAGGAGCTTACCGTTGATGAGATTAAAAAGGCAATCAGAAAGGCAACCTGCGCCTGCGAGATGGTTCCGATTACCTGCGGCACATCTTACAGAAATAAGGGCGTTCAGCCTTTGCTTGATGCTATTGTTGATTTTATGCCCGCTCCAACCGATGTTGAATCAATCAAGGGCGTAAATCCCGACACAGATGAGGAAGAATTCCGTCATTCTTCGGATGAAGAGCCGTTCTCTGCTCTTGCATTCAAAATTGCAACCGATCCTTTCGTAGGAAAAATTTGCTATTTCCGTGTTTATTCGGGAACTCTTAATGCCGGAACACAGGTTTATAACTCTGTTAAGGGCAACAGAGAAAGAATGGGCCGTATTCTTCAAATGCATTCAAACCACCGTGAAGATATCGACACTGTTTATGCAGGCGATATTGCAGCTGCGGTAGGTCTTAAAAATACAACAACGGGCGACACTCTCTGCGATGAGAATCACCCGATTATCCTTGAATCAATGAATTTTCCGGATCCCGTTATCCGTGTTGCTATTGAGCCTAAAACAAAGGCAGGTCAGGAAAAGATGGGCATTGCTCTTGCAAAGCTTGCAGAAGAAGACCCAACCTTTAAGGCTTACACAGATGAGGAAACAGGCCAAACAATTATTGCAGGTATGGGCGAGCTCCATCTTGAAATTATTGTTGACCGTATGCTCCGTGAATTCAAGGTTGAAGCAAATGTAGGCGCTCCTCAGGTTGCTTATAAGGAAACAATTCAGTCAGAGTCTATGTCAGACACCAAGTATAAGCGTCAGTCGGGCGGTTCGGGCCAATACGGTCATGTTAAAATCCGTATGTCGCCAAACCTTGATGAAAACGGCATCGGCAAGGGCTATGAGTTTGTTAACTCTGTTGTCGGCGGTGCTATTCCGAAGGAATATATCCCCGCTGTTGATGCAGGTATCCAGGGCGCTATGAAGAGCGGTGTTCTTGCAGGCTATCCAATGGTTGACATTAAGGTTGAGCTTTATGATGGATCATATCATGAGGTTGACTCTTCCGAAATGGCATTCAAGATTGCAGGCTCAATGGCGTTTAAGGACGCTGCAAAGAAGGCAAATCCTGCTATCCTTGAGCCTATGATGAAGGTAACCGTTATCGTTCCCGAGGATTATATGGGCGATGTTATCGGCGACCTTAACTCTCGCCGCGGACAGATTCAGGGTATGGAAGACAGAGCAGGTGCAAAGCAGATTAATGCTCGTGTTCCGCTTTCCGAAATGTTCGGTTATGTAAACGACCTTCGTTCAAAAACACAGGGTCGTGGACAATATACAATGGAACCAGACGGATATGAGCAGGTTCCGAAGTCAATTTCAGAGTCTATTATCTCTGAAAGAGCTAAAAAAGACTAATTAGCAAACAAAATTATTAAAAAGACTTGATATTTCATCAAGGCTTTGATAAAATAATCATAACAAAATTAACTATTGTAATTTATTAAGGAGGAAACCCCAATGGCAAAAGAAAAATTTGACCGTTCCAAACCGCATGTAAACATCGGTACAATCGGTCACGTTGACCACGGTAAAACAACTCTTACAGCAGCAATCACAAAGTATCTTGCAAACAAAGGCTATGCTAAGTTTGAAGATTATGCTGATATCGATAAGGCTCCTGAAGAGAGAGAGCGTGGTATCACAATCAATACTGCTCACGTAGAGTATGAAACAGACACTCGTCACTATGCACACGTTGACTGCCCCGGACATGCTGACTATATCAAGAACATGATCACCGGTGCTGCTCAGATGGACGGTGCTATCCTTGTTATCGCTGCGACCGACGGCCCGATGGCTCAAACAAAAGAGCACCTTCTTCTTGCTCGTCAGGTTGGCGTTCCTTACATTGTTGTATTTATGAACAAGGTTGACCAGGTTGACGACGAAGAGCTTCTTGAGCTCGTTGAAATGGAAATCCGTGATACTCTCAGCGAGTATGAATTCCCGGGAGACGATATCCCTGTAATCAAGGGCTCCGCTCTTAAAGCTCTTGAAGCAACATCAAATGATGATCCTGCTTGCGAGTGCATCAAAGAGCTTATGGATGCTGTTGACACTTATATCCCAACTCCTGAGCGTGATGAAAACCTTCCTTTCCTTATGCCTGTTGAAGATGTTATGACAATCACAGGCCGTGGAACAGTTGCAACAGGTAGAGTAGAGCGTGGTATCCTCAAGCTCAACGAGGAAGTTGAAATCGTTGGTATCAAAGAGGAAATCAGAAAGTCTGTTTGCACAGGTCTTGAAATGTTCCGTAAGTCTCTTGATTCAACACAGGCTGGTGATAACGTTGGTTGTCTCCTTCGTGGTGTTCAGAGAAATGAAATTCAGCGTGGTCAGGTTCTTGCAAAGCCGGGCTCAATTCACCCGCACACCAAGTTCTCAGGCCAGGTTTATGTATTAAGCAAGGATGAAGGCGGTCGTCATACTCCTTTCTTCAACAACTATCGTCCTCAGTTCTATTTCAGAACAACAGATGTAACAGGCGTTATCACTCTTCCTGAGGGAACAGAGATGTGTATGCCCGGTGATAATGTTGAAATGAATGTTGAGCTTATCACTCCTATCGCTATTGAAGAAGGTCTCCGTTTCGCTATCCGTGAAGGCGGCAGAACAGTAGGATCAGGCGTTGTAACTTCAATCAACGAGTAATTTTAATATTTTAAAGTTATAGAGAAAGAGCAGTCTTCGGGCTGCTCTTTTTTCTCGCCTTAATTAACGGGCCGAACCGCTTCGCTTTTCGTTTTTTGCTTATGCTTATTACTTATTAGAAAAATTTTTTATTGCAATCATTCAGGCAACACTATATAATATAATTAGGATAAGTGTTGGCTTTTTTTAAAAAAGAGATACTTAATATTAAAAGTATTATAATTGCAACACTGCCAAAGATGATATTGCAAATAAACGGAGGTCGATTTTATGAAAAAAGCAACATCATTTTTCTTATCGATTATTATGCTTATAAGCATAGTGTCGTCGGTAAATTTCTCTGCGCTTGCACAGGAGGTTGAGTCATTTACCTACACCCCGTCAACGCCCTTTGAAATAATGGAGGGCACTCACGGCTGGTTTGACGATAATGAAAATCGGTGGTGTTATAATGCGCCGTATTATCAAAGCGGCGATATAATCAGCGTAACCTTTAAGGATATTGGCACGGTTGATTATACTTATAAAGAGGATATGGATGGCTTTTTCAACGAAAACGGAGAAGAGCTTAATGTTTGTACTTGGGGATTTAGCTTTGACGGAGCAGGCAAAACAACCTTTACGGTTGAGCTTGCCGATTACGGAAAAACAACAGAGGTTCCGGTAACAATTGTTCCAAATCCCGTTTCATCGTTTACATATAAACCTGTTAATCCGTTTGAGATCGTTTATCAAACAAACGGATATCCTGATGAAGAAAACAGTTGGTTTTATTACCCGCCTGATTTTAACAACGGTGATGTTATAACGGTTAATTATGCTGAAAAAGGAACAGTTAATTATACCTACATTGCTTCAAAGGGTGGCTTCTATGATTCAGAATTAAACAGCCTTGATGTTTGGACAAATGGCTTTGTTTATGACGGTCTCGGCGAAACAACCTTTACGGTTGAACTTGCCGGTTACAGAAAAACAACAGAGGTACCTGTTAAAATTATCGAAAACCCTGTTAAAGACGCCGCTTATATTCCGATTAAGGCCTTTGAACTGTATGAAAACGGACACGGCTTTGAATATACCGACGAAAGCGGTAATACCTATTGGAGGTATTATATACCTGATTTTAATGACGGAGATATTATTCGATTAACACTTAATGATGATTCAACGGTCGATTATTCGTTTAACAGTGAAATAGGCGGCTATGTAAATGAAAGCGGAGACATTATTCATGCAAGTAGTGATGAATATTACTTTGAGCTTGAAGGACAAGGTAACACCGTGTTTACAATCACGGTAACAGATTATGCAATAGATATTGATGTTCCTGTATCAATTGTTGAAAATCCGCTTCGTGATTTTGTTTACACGCCGATTTCTCCCATCGTATTGAGCCAGACGCAAGATGGCGAATATGATGAAGAGGAAGAAACCTATTGGTATTATTATGAGCCGCAGGACGGGGACAAAATAGAGCTTTTCTTCAAGGATAATTCAAGTGAAATTTATACATTTGATTCGAAAACAGGCGGAGAGTATTACGAAGGCGGCTTCTTTAATTCAAATGGAGAAGAGCTTTGTGCTTATCCTTGGGGATTAAGCTTTAAAGGAACAGGCAAAACAACCTTCAAGGTTGAGCTTGCTGATTACGGAAAAAGAACAGATGTTCCCGTAACTATTATTGAAAGAATTCAACCACCTGCAAAGGTAACCGGTCTTGCAACAACGGCAAGAGGCTCGGGCGGAAGAACGCTCACACTTTCCTGGAACGCAGTAGAGGGCGCAACGGGATATAATGTTTATGCGTATAATAAGCCGGCAAACAGCTGGACTCTTATCGGTAACACAGATGCTACTACTACTAAATATATTGACGAAACGGTAACTCCAAGCTATGAGTATTATTACAGAGTAGCCGCAGTCAGAGACGGCGTTGAAGGAACACCGAGCGATACACTCCACACCTGCGCCGCCTGCGAAACAATAAGCACACCGAGCGTTATAGCAACTAATGATAAAACGATACAGGTTGATTGGAATTTGGTTGGCTCACACGGCTATGTTGTTATGTGGTCAAAGGATTCTTCATTCAAAACAGGCACAAGCTATAAATACATAACAGG
>UQSH01000033.1 GCA_900543795.1 uncultured Oscillospiraceae bacterium
CCTTTAGCCGCAAACAGGGCAGTATTAAAAAGAGCCAGCAGTACAGCACCAGTTACATATGTAAACGGGTTTTTGAAGATTTTTTTAGATTTTTTCAAATTAAAATCCTCCTTAAAGAAGTTTTGAACACTATAATTCTAAATCATATTAATAACAAAGTCAATATATAAACTTTTCTTTGACCCATTAATTGACAAATGAATAATTAAGTATTAGAATATTTTAAATAATAAATATATAAGAAGGCGATATTATGCTAACGCTTGACAGAGTCTATAAAGCGTCAAGAGTATTAAAGGATGTTGTTCGGGAAACGGATATGATTCTCGCTTCCAATATCAGAAAGGGAACGAATATCTATCTCAAAACGGAAAATCTTCAGGTAACGGGCTCGTTTAAGATTAGGGGCTCATATTTCAAAATAAGTCAGCTTTCCGAGGAGGAAAAGAAAAAGGGTGTTATTGCCTGCTCGGCAGGAAATCATGCGCAGGGCGTTGCACTTGCCGCAACAAGAAGCGGAATTAAAAGCATTATCTGCCTGCCTGACGGCGCACCCATTTCAAAGGTTGAAGCAACAAAGCGTTACGGCGCAGAGGTTTGTATGGTTAAGGGCGTTTATGATGACGCTTATAAAAAAGCCATTGAGCTTCGTGATGAAAACGGCTATTGCTTTATTCATCCGTTTGATGATCCCGATGTTATAGCAGGGCAGGGAACAATCGGGCTTGAAATTATGGAGCAGCTTCCGAATGTTGATGCGGTTGTTGTTCCTATCGGCGGCGGCGGTCTTATTTCGGGCGTTGCCTTCACGATAAAGCAGATTAATCCAAACTGCAAGGTGTATGGTGTTCAGGCGCAGGGTGCTCCGAGTATGGAGAATTCAATAAATGACGGGCAGATTGAAACGCTTGCAAGGGTGCAGACTATTGCAGACGGAATTGCAGTTAAAACTCCCGGAAATCTTACATACGATTTGGTTAAGGAGTATGTTGACGGAATCGTAACCGTTTCCGATGATGAAATCGCACTTGCAATTTTAACGCTTCTTGAACAGCAAAAGCTTATTTCAGAGGGCGCAGGCGCAGTTCCCGTTGCCGCAGTTCTTGCAGGAAAAATTCCCGATATAGACGGCAAAAATATCTGCTGCCTTGTTTCCGGCGGCAATGTTGATGTAACCGTTCTTTCAAGAGTTATTGAAAGAGGTCTTAAAATGAGCGGCAGAACGGCGAATATAACAATCGCTCTTTCCGATA
Source organism: uncultured Oscillospiraceae bacterium (assembly GCA_900543795.1). Classification (GTDB taxonomy): domain Bacteria; phylum Bacillota; class Clostridia; order Oscillospirales; family Acutalibacteraceae; genus Eubacterium_R. The sequence continues at coordinate 1,254 of UQSH01000033.1, forward strand.
AGCCGGGCCAGCTTTCAGAGGTTTCAAGCATAATTGCGCAAACGGGAGCTAATGTAACAAGCATTAATTATGACAGCACAGATCTTGATATGAATATAACAGATTGCTATCTTCGTATAGATGTTGAAACAAGAGATTTCGCTCATATAGTTGCTATAAAATCAGCTTTGCGTGAAGCAGGCTTTGAGGTTTGCGATAAATAATTTTATGAAAGGTAGATGCATTATGGAATATGTTGCAACAAAAAATGCTCCGGGCGCAATAGGCCCATACAGTCAGGCGGTTAAGGCAGGCGGCTTGCTTTTCACAAGCGGTCAGATTGCCATAAATCCAAAAACAAACACCGTTGAGGCAAAAACAATTGCCGAGCAGGCAACGCAGGTTTGCGAAAATCTTAAAGCAGTCTGCGAAGCGGCAGGAACAGGTCTTGATAAGGCAGTTAAAACAGTTTGCTTCCTTGCCGATATTGCAGATTTTGCAGAATTCAATGAGGTTTACGGAAGGTATTTCACATCAAAGCCCGCAAGAAGCTGCGTTGCAGTTAAGGATTTGCCGAAGGGCGTTCTCTGCGAGGTTGAGGTTATTGCAGAGCTTTAATTATTTAAGCATTAAAAAGGCACCGTAAAAGCGTATGCTTCTGCGGTGCCTTTTGCTTTGTATATTTTATTAAATCAGTCGGCTGAAATGCTTGAAATCGGAACAAACACTCCGTCTGCCTCGCCGCTTACCGTAACGGTAACATTGTCGCCGTTTTCAATAAGGAGTGCTTCCATACAGTCGGAAACGGCAATATAGTAATATGTTGAGTTAATCTCAAAATAGTAATATGTGTTGCCGTTGTTAACGGAGGATTTGATTGAGGAAACGGTTCCCGAAACGGTGTTTCCGCTCGATGCCGAGCTGCTTGGCGCTTCGTTGCTTTGAGAAGGATTAGTATTGTCGGGCTTATCCTCTTCGCCGCCAACAAGGTATTCGTCAACATCAACATCATTGTCAACAACGCCCTTATCTTTAAGAGCCTCAATGTAGTTTTCAACTGCCGCATTAAGTGCCTTTTCGTCGCTCTTTTCATTGTCAAGCAAGCCGGTGCCAACTATCGTTTTGTCAGCCAGGCTAACAAGCGCATAGCCCTTAACGGTGTTACTGTCGCCGTAAAGGCTCATAAAGTAGGTTGGCTGTCCTTCAATATTAAGCAAAATCGGGAAGGTTGCTCTATACATATAGTTTTGAACCGCATCTTCCGCAGAGGATTGAGCCGCAGCTTCAATTGCACCGCCGTTTTGATAATATCTTGTTTCCTTCGTTCTTTGGTTGCAAAGAATAAATCCGAAGTTAGAGGAATCTGCCTCTGACGAGGTTACACCTGTGTAAACCCAAACATCGTCTGCCATTGCAACATAGCCGTAGCCCTGTGAGGTAAGGTTAACATCGTTTTGGAAAATAAGCGAGTTCCAAAAGCCGTTTTTGAGCCTTCCGTAATAATTGTATTGCTGAATAACAAGATCTTCCGAGAACACAACATCAATCCACGCAAGCTCGCTGTTGCTTCTAACATCGTCTGTTGAATAATATTGGCTTTCGCCCGTTAATGCGTCTGTTAAAATAACACCCTTAACATCCGTTCCGCCGAAAAGGCCTATTGTTTTGTTAAGCACGGGGGTAATCCAATAAGGTCTGCCGTCGTCGGTTATCTCAAAATTAGGCGTGTCAAGCAGCTCGGTTGGGTATTGAAAACGCAAATGGCGGATAAGCTTTTCGTTGAAAAGCTCCGTTGGGCTGTATTTTATTCCGCTTCCGAATTGCTCATTGCAGTTAACAACAGTAACCTTTTGAGAAATAAGGTCAATAATCATATAGGCGGGCAAGCCCTCCTTCGTGTTGTTAAACCATTTAAACACATCTGCATATTCAAGATATGCAACTCTGACGGGGCGGTTGTTGTAGTTAATCATAGTTGTTGTGTTTGAAACAACATATTGGCTCTTGTATTCCGCAAGTGAACCAAGCTGCTGGTCGGCAAGAGTAAGCGCTCTTGATTCGTCAATTCTCGGAACGGTGTCTATGCCGATTTCGTCAAAGTCTGTTTCAAAATCACTGTTTGTAACGGGCATAAGCTCGCTGTAAGAGCTTGCTCTGAAAATTGTTGCGCCGCAAAGCCAGCCGATTGCCATAATAACGAGTATTGCAATAACTATAATAATCGGCACAAGCGATTTTTTCTTTATATATTCTTTTCTTTCAATCCTTTTGTTTGCCTTGCAAAGAAGCGCAAAGAACGCCATAAACAAAGCGATAAGCAGTATCACAAAGGAATAAAACTGACTGTCGTGAAAATTCAGCGCCGGAAGCATCATATAATATGCAATTCCTCCGCCGATAGCTGTTAAAATTGCACTTAAAAGCAGCCTGAGCCAAACCTTCGGAGGAGCGGCAACAACCTCAACCTCTTTTGATTTGCCCCAGTTGAATTTTGATTTGAAGTCGCTAATAACCTCATCGGCATCAAAATCCATATTAGGCATTTTTTCGCTCATAATTAATCTCCTGTTCAAACAATATAGTATTTTAATAATATCATAATCAATCGCATTATTCAACTTAAAAATATTTACCGAATTGTTAATAAAAATCGAGTTAAAGCATTTGTGTATTCTCCCAAAGCTGCTATAAAGAATTTGCACCTGCCCTCTCAACTAACGGAGAAAGCAGGTGCAACTGTAACAGGGTAAAATATTTATTTTGATGTTTTTAATAATTTTTTATGAAAAGAATAAAAATCATTGTTCTTAACTGCTATATTCACAAATGGTTTTTCTTGTTTGTAAAATGCTTCCCGGAGAAACGGAAAATTCATCAAGTCCCCATTCAATCAGGCTCGGTATAAGCCTTGTGTCAGCGGCAGCCTCGCCGCACATACCAACCGGAATACCTGCCTTTTTAGCGTTTTTAATCGTCATTTCTATTGCTCTCATAACAGATGGCTGGAATGTGTCATAAAGCCTGCTGACATTTGCATTGCCTCGGTCAACAGCCATTGTGTATCCTGTTAAATCGTTTGTGCCGATTGAGAAGAAAGCAACCTCTTTTGCAAGCAAATCGGATATAAGCACCGCAGAAGGCGTTTCAATCATAACGCCTAATTCAACGCTTTTAAATTCTGTTTGTGAATTTTTTAATTCCTTTTCGCATTCGCAAATCAGCTCTTTTGCGTCATAAACCTCCTCCAAGCAGGTAACAAGGGGAAGCATAATTTTTATGTTTCCGTAAACGGCCGCTCTTAAAATTGCTTTGATTTGCTTTTTGAAAAGCTCGGGGTTGTCAAGGCAGTATCTTATAGCTCGGTGGCCTAGGAACGGATTATCCTCTTTTTCTATATGAAGATAAGGAATGTCCTTGTCGCCGCCTATATCAAGAGTTCTGATGATAACCTCTTTGCCGTTCATTGCTCTTGCAACGGTGGCGTAAGCCTCAAACTGCTCTTCCTCGGTTGGCTCGCTTGCTCTGTCCATAAACAAAAATTCAGTGCGGAAAAGTCCAATTCCTTCGCCGCTGTTTTGCAACACATTCTGCACATCCTCGGGCTTGCCTATATTTGCATATACTGCCTTTTTAATTCCCTTTGCCGTAACCGTTTCTCTGCCGATATATGCTTTGAGGCTTTCCTTTTCGTTTAAGAAATCTTTTTGCCTTGAAATGTAATCGTTAATTTCCGAGTCGGAAGGATTTGTGATTACCTTTCCCTTAAATCCGTCTGCAATAATCTGCATGCCGTCTTTTATTATCTCGGTGGCGTTAACAACCGAAAGCACTGCCGGAATTCCCATTGCCCTTGCAAGTATTGCGCTGTGGCTTGTAACACCGCCAACCTCCGTAATAATTGCAGAAACATTATTCTTGTTAATTTGACTTGTCATAGACGGAGTGAAATCCTTTGCAACAAGAATGGAGTTTTCTGGAACAGATGATATGTCTATGCTCTTCACGCCTAAAAGAGCTTTAAGCAGGCTGTCTCTTATATCCTTAACATCAGAGGCACGCTGGTTGGTAAGCTCATCATCAACAGAGGAAAACATATCAATAAACATATTGCAAACAGTATCAACTGCTTTTTCGGCAACACTTCCCGAATCAATATTATCCTGCATTTGAGAAATCATAAAAGGGTCGCTGAGCATAACAATATGTCCTTCAAGAATTTCCGCTTCTTTTTCGCCCACGGTTTCCTTTATATCGGAAGCAAGCCTCCTCGTTTCCTCAATGAAGCTGTCAACTGCATTTTGCAGACGAGCCTTTTCGCTTTCTGCATCGGTATATTTTACATTGCTGTAATCTGTGCTTATATCGCCTATTATTACAGCCCTTCCTATGCCATAGCCCTGACTTACGCCAATACCTTTAAGCATATCTGTTCCCTCCCGTTTTTTAAATGGGACACGGCCTTTACCGTGCCCCATTTGAATTTTATTCACCGAAGCCCGATTCAATCATATCAATTGCTTCGCTTAACATTGCCTTTTCATCAGGACCGTCGCATTCTACGGTAATTTCGGTGCCGTATTTAATGCAGGATGCCATAATGTTCATTATGCTTTTGCCGTTGATTTTTTTGTTGTTAACAATGATGTTGATGTTTGAAGTGTATTTTGCCATTGCCGTAACAAAAACATTTGCCGGTCGCATATGAAATCCCATTTCATTTGTGATTTTAGTTGTTTGTGAAACCATAATTTTTTCTCCTCGTATAAATTAAGCGTTCTCTTTTTTTGTTTTTTTAAGAATTGCAAGCATAAGCGCACCTGCAACAGAACCTGCAACCAATGCAACGATATATCCTAACGGCTTTTCAACAACTGCGAATGTGAATATTCCTCCGTGCGGAGCAGGGCAGGCGCATCCAAACAGTGATGAAACCGCACCTGCAACGGCAGAGCCTACCATGCAGGAAGGAATAACTCTGAGCGGGTCTGCTGCAGCGTAGGGGATTGCTCCCTCTGTGATGAAGCAAAGTCCCATAAGGTAGTTTACAGGGCCGTTTTTAAGCTCCTCCGTGGTCCACTTTTTCTTGTTGAATGTTGTGGAAAGAGCAATTGCAATAGGAGGAACCATACCGCCGATCATAACTGCCGCCATAATCCAAGTGTTGCCGTCTGCAATAGCAGCTGTGCCAAACACATAAGCCGCCTTGTTGAACGGTCCGCCCATATCGGTTGCCATCATTGCGGCAAGAACTATTGAAAGGAGAAGCTTGCTTGCTTCGCCAAGAGAGGAAAGGCCGTTTGCAAGACCTGAATTGAGAATACCGATAAACGGGTTGATTGCCAGCATAACTATGCCTATAAGCAGTGTTCCCAAAAGAGGATAGATGAATACAGGCTTAATTCCGTCCATAGATTTCGGAAGCCAATTGAATGCTTTTTTAAGAAGATTTACAAGCAAGCCTGCAACAAAGCCGGCAAGCAATGCGCCTAAAAATCCCGAAACTGCGGTGTCATCACCTGTGGGAGACGACAGCGTTGCGCCCGTTGTGGCAAGATAACCGCCAACGATACCGGGTAATAAGCCGGGTCTGTCTGCTATTGATTGTGAAATATATCCTGCAAGTATAGGAAGCATAAATGCAAATGCTGCTTTACCGATCCAGAAAACAACTGCTGCAATGGGGTTTGTGAAGCCGAAGTTGCCGCCAACATTTGCATTGCCTGCAACCGTATCAATTAAGAAGCCGAGGGCGATAAGCACGCCGCCGCCGACAACGAACGGAAGCATGTGCGAAACGCCGTTCATCAAATGCTTGTAAAGCTTTCTGCCGAAGCCTTCCTTTTCCTCTTCATAGTCCTGCTCATCCGAGCCCTCTGAATGATATACGGGAGCCTTGCCGTCAATTATCCTTTGAATAAGCTCCTCCGGCTTATTAATGCCGTTTGAAACCGAGGTTTTTACAACAGGCTTTCCGTTAAATCTTGCCATCTCAACATTTTTGTCTGCGGCAATGATTATACCGTCGCATTCTTCAATTTCCTTTTTAGTAAGAATGTTTTTTGCACCGCCGGAGCCGTTTGTTTCCGCTTTAAGCGGATAGCCAAGCTTTTCGCCTGCTTTTTCAAGTGCCTCGGCAGCCATATAGGTGTGAGCAATACCGGTGGGGCAGGCTGTTACTGCAAGAATTCTGAAGCCCTCCTTAACCTCTTTTGCCTCTGCCTTAGGCTCGCTTGGGTATTTTTCGCTTTCCTTCTTATCAATAACGGATAAAAATTCATCTGCGGTTTTTGCGTTTCTTAAAGCCGAACAAAATTCAGGCTCCATAAGCATAACCATAAGTCTTGAAAGTATTTCAAGATGAAGGTCGCCGTCAAGGGGGGCTGCTATCATAAACAGAATGTCAGAGGGCTTGCCGTCGGGAGCATTGTAGTCAACGCCTGCGGGAACGGTAATTGCCGAAAGACCTGCCGATTTAACGCTGTCTGATTTTGCGTGAGGAACCGCAATTCCTTCGCCGATAGCGGTGGAGCCTTGGCTTTCTCTTTCAAGAATGGCCTTTTTATATTCGTTAACATCTGCTAAATTTCCTGCTTTTTCGTGCAGTGAAATCATTTTGTCAATTGCATCTGCCTTTGAATTAACAGAGGTGTTAAGCTCAATTGCATCAGCCTTTAATAAGTCAATAATTCTCATAAAATTTTCTCCCTATTTTAAATTATCGTTTTGAAGCATTTTTTCGATTTCTTCCCTTGCTGCAAGGCTTGTTGAAAATGCAGTTGCATTACCGCAGGCGGAGCCTAATTTTAATGCGTAGGCATAGTCCTTTGTTTTGGAGTAGCCGGCGATAAATCCTGCCACCATTGAATCACCGCAGCCAACAGAGCTTATGATTTTTCCGGGCACATTACCCATAGTGTGAATGTTGCCGTTTTCATCAAGTAATGCGGCGCCGTCCTTTCCTCTTGAAACAAGAACGTTTCTTGCTCCCATATCCTGCAGCATTTTGCCGTATTTCTTGATGTCGTCAAGGGTTTTTATTTCCGTTGAAAAAATTTCTCCAAGCTCGTGATGATTCGGCTTAATCATAAACGGCTTATACTTTAAAACATTTTTAAGCAGGTTGCCTGTTGCGTCAACAACAAAATTTATCCCCTTGCCGCTTAATTTATCAAGTATTTTTTCATAAATGTTATCCGGCAGGGTTTTTGGTATTGAGCCTGCAAGCACAAGGCAATCGCCCTCCTTCAGCTTTTCAAGCTTTTCAAAAAGAGCCTTGATATCATCCTTCGAAATTTCAGGTCCGCAGGCATTAATATCAATTTCTCTGTCGGATTTAATTTTTACATTTATTCTTGTGTAACCGCTTTTTAGATACACAAAATCACTTTCAATATTGTCTGCATTTAGCATATCCTCAAGCTGATGCCCCGAAAAGCCTGCCAAAAAGCCCAAAGCCTTGTTTTTTACCCCTAATCGAGTAAGAATTACGGAAACATTAATACCCTTTCCTCCGTAAAAAAGCTGTTCCTTTTCGGTGCGATTAATATCGCTTGATTGTAATTCGCTGACATACATAAGATAGTCAAGTGCAGGGTTGAATGTAACAGTGTAAATCATCAAACCACCTCTTTTACAACTGTTCGTTTTGCAATTTTATTATTGTTGCATTTGTCGGTAACAATACATGCAGAATCAATAGAAGCAAAGGTTACCGCACTAACCTTGTCGAATTTCGAAGAATCGGCAAGTATATATGAAATAAAGCTTCTTTCAATGGCAACCGCTTTAAGCATTGCTTCCTCTGTGTCGGGTGTTGTAAAGCCCTGCTTTTCGCTTATGCCGTTTGTTCCGATAAACGCCTTGGTAAAGGAATATTTTTGCAAATTTGTTGCAGCCACAAGACCGATGATAGCCTCTGTTGATTGTTTAAGCTGGCCGCCTAAAACTATTGTTTTGCAGCCGTTTTTTGCCAGCTGCTTTGCGTGGTCAACTCCGTTTGTAACAAAGGTTGCCTTTGAGCCCTTAAGATGAGCCGTCATCAGCAGGGTAGAGGTTCCTGCGTCAATGAACACAAAATCATCGTCCTGTATTTGACTTGCGGCATACTCGGCAATTTTAATTTTTTCCTCCGTATGCTTCGTCAGCTTTTCCTCAATATTATCCTCAAATCTAACAAATTCCTGATTAAGTGCAGTTGCGCCTCCGTGCACCTTGTTGAGCTTGCCCTCGCTTGCAAGAGATGTTAAATCGCGTCTGATTGTTGACTCGCTTGCGGAAAGTATCTCTGTCAGCCTTGATACTGTTACCGAGCCCTGCTCGTTCAGGATGGATAATATTTTTGATTGTCTGTCTTGGGTAAGCATATGCATCTGCTCCTAAAACCTCAAATTCGCAAATTTTACGGATTGCTCTGTTTCCTTTGCAATGTCATTATACCAAAATAATTCAAAAACAGTCAATAACAGTCAGCGAAATTCGTTGTTATGCAGTAAAAATACTGTTAAGCTTTGTGCGTTATGTATATGAATTGGGCACGATATGACCGATAATGAATGAAATGCTTGAAACTATCAAGAAAATCAGTCAAATAAATAATGGAAAATAAGAAGTCCTGCTCCTGATATTGTTGATTATATGAAAAAATTTTTATATATAAATGCAGTTAAAATTCGGTATATAGATAGTTATTTTTAAGTTGTAACGGATAAAAGTATATGATAATATATTTCCGTAAAAACCGTTTATTATAAAGGTGAAGATATGAAAATAGATAGGCAGATTTTAATTCAGGGCAAAATTTTAAGAGCAATAAGTCCTCTCGGAAGCGAAAAGGTGCAGCAGGCTGAATGAAGCAGGCGTTAAGGCGGATTTGAATATATACAACGGCGGTTATCACGCATTCGATATGATGGCACCCTATGCAAAAATCAGTAAGGATGCCTATTCGTTTTTATTAAAAAAGCTTAACGAGTATAAAAATGATTTAATATAATTTCAGAAAACAAATATGAATTTATCTGAATAAAAAGATAAAAGCTTAAAAGCATTTCTCAAGCAAAAAAGCTATGATATATGTTCGGGGCTAACCTGCAATAAAATAAAAGCACCCTTTGCCAAAAAAAGGCGAAGGGTGCTTAAGCTTTTTATGAGGCGGTATAAGCCGTGCTGAAATCCAAAAATCGAATTTAATATGTTTTTTAATGCTCCTTGCAGGATAAGTTGCTTACGGAAAGCTTTAAAACCCTTGTCATATTTAAAGCCCTTTCGTCAAATTCCCATTGTGCCTTATTTGTGTAGTGAGCCATGATTCTTTGTAATCCGTAAATTTTCTCATCTTTGCCCGAAGCCTCACTTATTGCTCCTGTTCCCATAATGCTTTGATAAAGAAATGAAAAATCACATCCCGAATTTCCCTCTGCCAATTGGTGCTTCGTATCCATTTCAAAGGCCACCGCCGATTGCTTGGGGAGTAAATCTATCTTCCTGCCTTCATTTGCGCAATGAAAATAAAGGAATATTTGACCGTCAATGATGTCATAACCGAAATTCATGGGAATAATATAGGCTTCATTATTATCAACAAGTCCTAATCGGCAGCAATCACAATCAGCTATTATCTCCTTAATTTTAGAAAAATCGTTAACTTCTCTGTCTTTTCTTCTCATATCAATCATCTCCGTTTTGTAATTATTTTAAAATAATAAGTAATAAAATGTCAATACATTATAATCATAAAACGATGCCTGTTTTTTACCGCATAAGGTGTTGGCTACAAAGATTATTTTAAATATATTCAAGGTTATAAATATCAATAACACCCCTGTACCTTTTGATACAGAGGCGCAGTGTTATTAAAGGCTATTCAGTTCTTCGTATATTTTGTTGAAAATCAGTTGGCTTGGATAATATCAATAATCAAGGAAATTGTTTCTCCTCTCAAAAACTGCCGTACGGTAGTGCGTCAGTTTTTGTAATGGTTTGCATCTTTTTTCATAATATTGAGGAAAACAATACAAAAAATCAGTTTGTTCGCTTGAATTGTTTTTGTCGGATTTTAGCACATTATTTTCAATATGTTACTTTTATTAAATGTTAAAAAGCTGATTCCCATTAAATTGAGAATCAGCTTTTAGGAAAAATACTATAAAATTATTATTAATAATTCGGGAGTAAATGAAAGATTATTCCTCTGCTGTTTGTATTTTTTTGTTACTCGATAAGACCGCTTTCTTTTAGAAGAATTTCAATATCCGTACCTTCAACCTTTTTAAGCAGAATTTTTACGAACTCCTTTTCCATAAGTGAAAGCTTAACATCGGTAATCGGTTTCTTATCAATAGCGTAGTAGCAGGCACGGAGAAGCTCACGAACATCATATTTACTGCCCCAAACCTCAGGAACACCGCGGTCAACATCAAGGAGAGTATAAACAGATTCCATACCGGTACGCATTGAATATTCTATCGTGAATATTGTGTCACGGGGAGTTTCTGCAAACTGACCGAGGAAAGCAAAGTTTACAGCGCCGTCAGGTACAACCTTTGGACGGTCCTCGTTCTTTCTCGGCTGGAAAAAGGCGTTAATGAATGGCATAAAGCAGGTTGTGGTGTTGCAGGCATTTTTTGCAAGGTCATCAATTTCTGCATCAGGAATACCGATATGATACAGCCACTCACGGCATACCTCTTCGCCTGTGCAGTCACGCATTGCCTTTTTAACATAATTACCTTCCTTGTTTGTGCTCAAAGCATAAAGCCAAATTAAAACAGTGTTTTTATCCTGTGACTTAAACTGAGGCTGACGGTTGATTGTCCACGACAGATACCAGTTATCCACACTGTCTTTAACAGTAACAATACCACCTGTGGTAACCTTTCCCTCGCGAGGATCCCTCTTGCAAATGTTGATTATGTGTTGAATAATTTCTTCGTTAGATGTTGCAACAGTAGCACTCATCCAGTTTGTTTCTTCAATATTGGTGCAGAAATTATCGGGATTACCGAACTCACTGTGCTCAGCCTGCTTTGCAATGTTTTTCCATAAATCCCATGACTCGCCTGTACCGTTTTTAACTTTTGTAAGGTCGGGAGCGTGTGTTTGGTCGCCGTAGCAGGAAGTGTCGGTGCAACAACCGTTTGTAATAAATACAAGGTCATCCTCAACTAAATCTATTGTTTGCTCCTTGCCGTCTTTAATAAACACAATCTGCCTTGCAATCTTTTTGTCGCCTACGGTGTCGATAATAACATTTTTTACATCCATACCGTACTCGATTGAAACGCCGTGGTTTTCAAGGTATTTTACCAGTGGCATAATCAGGCTTTCATACTGATTATACTTTGTGAAGCGAAGAGCGCTGAAATCAGGAAGTCCATCAATATGATGAACATAACGGCACAGATAACGTTTCATCTCAAGCGCACTTGACCAACGCTGAAATGCAAACATAGTCTGCCAGTAAAGCCAGAAATTTGTTGACCAGAATGAATCCGGCAGAACCTCCGAAATTTTCTTACCTTCAAGAGCCTTTTCAGGTGTAATAAACAACTGCGAAAGAGCCATTGCAGATTCTTTATCAAGTCCGAATTTTTTATCTGTATGAGCGTCTTCTCCGCGGTTTACAGAGGCTCTGCACAGAGAATAGTTTGGATCGTGCTTGTTGAGCCAATAGTACTCGTCAAGAACGGAAACCTCGGGATTATCCAAAGAAGGAACATCTCTGAACATATCCCACATAACTTCAAAATGGTTATCCATTTCTCTGCCGCCGCGCATATAAAAGCCTTTTGTAACATCCTTTCGTCCGTCACAGCTTCCGCCGGCAAGCTCTAACTTTTCAAGAAGGTGGATATGCTCACCCTTCATCTGACCGTCACGCACCAGATAAAATGCTGCTGTAAGACCGGCAAGACCGGTGCCGATAATATATGCGGATTTTTTGTCAACATCCTTTGGCTTTTCGGGATGTGCAAAGGATTCATAAGTTCCTGCTGAATAATACATAAAATTCATCTCCAAATTTTTATTTTGTAATTTCATTATATTATTTTTTCGCAGGTTAACAATAAACAGAAAAATGCCCGTGATAAAAAATTTATCACGGGCAAAAAGATGTTAATATTTTTATCAAATATCATTTTTTGATAAAGGTTTATCTATTCTGAATCTTTCAAGTGCATCTGTAAAGGTGTCCTGTATAACCAAAGCAAGCTTGCTGATAAGCTGTTCGGGGTTTTCTCTCATATCATTTTTAATCCAGTCAAGCATCAAGCCGACAAAAGCATAGGAATATACCGATGCAATAAATTCCTTGTCTTCCTGACGAACGGTCATATCAGCGGATTGTTCTTCCACAACTTTCAGCAAAAGATTATCAATAAGAGGTTTGAGATACCTTTCAACCTGTTCACGATCAACACAGCGGTAGACATTCATAATGAGCGGCTTATTTTCACGCACTGTATAGAAAATCTGAAGCATACCCTCCTGCCAGGTATCGTGCGTTTTGTTTTCTTTTATTACTTTATCGGCTTCCTGAAGGCAAGTCCACTCAGCAAGGTCATATATATCTTTAAAATGATAATAAAAGGTCATTCGGTTAATACCGCAATCATCTGTAATATCATTGATAGTTATTTTGTTTAACGGTTTCTTTAATAGTAGATTTTTTAAAGATTGAGCTAAAGCCTTTTTTGTTATTTGAGACATAAAAAACCCCCGTTTCATTCACAAAATAATATTTACCAATTACAATATAGCATATTTTTAAAATTTTATCAATGGAATTCATTTTCTGACAGACATAAAAAGACAGCTGACAAGAACCATCAGCTGCCTTTTATGTTATATAAATTTATGAATTAAGCAATTTCTCTGTTTGTCTCTGCTGCTCTGAGAAGGGCGTCCTTATAATTCTTTTGGTCTGTGAAGATTTCATTCTTATAAGGATTCTTCTTTTGTTCAACAGAACGCTTGATAATAGCAGCGAGTATGCAAACATTAGCAACAAGTGCAATTATTGAAATAACTGCCTGTGCCTTTGGATTAGCGGCACCTACTGTTTCAGGATTGATGCCCTGAACCATCATTGAGGTTGTGTAGCCCTCAGGATATACAGAGGAAAGCACTGAGAATTTGCTGTCGTCCAGAAATAGTGGGAATACCTGTGCATACATACACCAAAGAGCAAGGGTGTTGGCACGGTTTTGAATCCAGCCGCCTCTGTTCCAAAATGCGTTTGCAAAGGTTGGAGCAAGAAGAAGGGCAAGACCGCAGTACCAAGTGTGCGACGGAAGATTATTATAGGTATATTCAAAGTTCCACAAATCGTATGCAAGAATATAGCACCAAGTCATATCCGGCCAAAGCATATCATGCTTGTTCTTTGAGGTATATATACCCCACCAGCCTGTCATACAGAAAATGTTGATGATACCGGCAATACCGTTAAGCCAGTTCCACCAGCCGCCGTAAATCCAAACATTTTCACTGGACAGCCACCAGCCGCCTGTAAATCCGCCTTTAATAGCCGACTCAAAGTCAGATGCCACGGCAATAAGGATATTGATTGCAACAATGGCAAAGGGAAATACCTTAAACCATTCCTTCTTGCCTATGCCCCATTTGTACTTAAGCATCATAAAGCCGATACAGCCTGCTGTTGCCGCATAAAGCTTGGCATAATGGAACCAACCGTTCATATAAATATGAGTCTGGTTATTCAGTGCCCATTCTGCTCCTGCTTTTGCACCTATGGCAATAGCAATAAAGTAAACCGTCAACGCCGCCGGAAGAACAAAGAAACAGAAAATTCCGCCTGCCTTTGAACGGCGTGCAATCTCGTTAAAAATAACAAGACCTGCGAAAACCAAAATCCAGCCAAGAAGCTGATAGAATGAGTTATCGCCATAAATATGGAATAACATTTTATCCCCTCCTCTAAAATAATTTATCATCAAAGCACTACTGCACTTCAATTTCCTTAATCATAATTTCATTACCGTTAAGCAGATAGGTGTTGTCCCCCGAACATTTGGGACAGGTTTTACCGTATCAAATTTGTACTCGTAAGTGTTCTCTTTTTCCATCAGAATTCTCCTAGGGTAACGGTAATAATCCGAACCACGGTTTATCGTGGCAGATTTGCCCTTACTCTTCGTTAAAATACTCGTTAATCCGAAAGGATTAACTGCGTTTTGTGCCTTGATTAAGACCAAATCTGCACACGATAAACTGCAAAGCATCAAAAATGCTTGGAGTAAAGATGAGATTTGGCGTCTTGAGATGGCAGCCTTGCTGGCGCAAGGCAACAGCGAAAGCGACAAATATCGCTTTAATACTGCATTTTTGACGGGTTCGGATTATTATCGTTACCCTAAGCAATAAGATTATATATCACATCTTAAAACATTGTTAACTTTTTGTCAATATACAAGAATGACGGGATATATAATTTTTAGCTTTAATTTTAAAGTTCAATTATTTTGAAGTTTTCTACTTGTTTTTTTCAACACTTTTTGAGTTTGCATAGATTTTGTGCATTCTTTCGTCATCATAATGAGTATCAAGATATTGCTCAAAGTGATTTTTCGCATCTTCGCCGTTATCTCGCTTATCCATTCGTATTGCAGCTGAAGCAGACAGCGTAGCATCAAATACAAAGAATGCTATAAATGCCCAAATTATTACTTTATCAAAAGGAATATTGATTTTATCAAAGCATTTACTCATAAACGGTATAACAAGCTTTACCCAAAATAACCCAAGCACTCCCCAAAAAAGTGAGTACAAAAGGCACACTCTGCCGTTTATATTTAGCGGAAGATGGCTGTAATCCCAAGCTACCGAGCCGAAGCAAATTTCCTGTCCTAATGAACATATATATTCAACAACAGTTCCACTGACAAAAGCAACTAAAAATATCTTCCAAGCAGATGAATTTTGAAAATGCACAAGTAAAAGAGTGAGAAGAACGGCTCCCATTCCGTAGGCTACGCTGAGATGACCGAGCACAAGGGATTTTCTGCTTTCTATGTAGCCAAGTTTAATCAAACACCAAAGTGTTTCTACACCGTAGCCTAAGTAACAGCCTGAAATGAATATCCATACATATTGATAAAAATTAAATTTAGCCATATGTATTCTCCTCTTTTAAACAATAGGTTGGTTTATTTAGACATTGCCATTTTTTCCTTTGTGTTAGCATCAATTCTCTGTAAATCCTTTTTTAGTGAGCTGTGGCTAAACATAAGTGTTAAAGCAAGGAACACCACGAAGAAAGCAGCAAGTATTATTGCACTTTTTCCTGCGTTTGAACCTGCCGTTCCGCTTATAGCCTCTTTAAAGAGTTGTGTAGAATATGTCATTGGCAGAATTTTATTGATAACTCTGAAGAAACCTGACTGTGTTTCTATCGGGAAAGTACCGGCGCAGGAGGTAAGCTGAAGAATAAGCAGTAAAAGTGAAACAAATTTGCCTGCGTCCCCGAGATTAATAATACAGAACTGTATTATTGTCATAAAGGTTAATGAAACAAGTATGCAGGACATAAACAGCATTAACGGATTATTTACAACAATGTGAAGAATGTCCTTGATTACTATTGCAAGAAGTACACCCTGAGCCATACTGATAAGACCAAAGGATAGTGTTCTCAAAATTATTCTGTTAGAGTCCTTGGTAAGTGATTTTATTTTTCTGTTATAATCAAGATAAATACCAAAGTAAATCATCAAGCCGCCTACCCAAAGGGACAGACACATAAAGTATGGTGCGAAGGCAGAACCGTAATTTTCCACCGGCTGAACATATTCTGTTACTGTTGATATAGGCTCTTCGGCATAATCTGCAAGTCCGTCCAAAGCATTTAGCTGAATGTTAGTATCGGTGATTGATTCATCAACACCATCCTTTGCTTTGCTAATACCGTTGTCAAGCTGAGTTGCACCATCATTAAGTGAATATGCACCTGTTCTTAATGTTGCTATACCATTATCAAGCTGAACTGTACCGACAGACAAATCTTTAGCACCTGTTGATAACTTGTCAGCACCTGCAAGTAATTTACCTGAGCCGTCTGCAAGAGCCGAAACACCGTTTGAAAGTGCAGGTACCTTTGAATTGAGTTGTATAAGACCTGTGCTAAGTTCACCTGCTCCCTCGTCAAGTGCATTTACTCCCTGAGTAAGGGCAGGGATTTTTGATGTTAATGAAGAAGTACCCTCTTTAAGCTGAGCAGCACCGTCAGCAGCTGACGCAACACCATCTGTATAGCTGTTAACGCCTGTGCTTAGTGTGCTTGCACCGATTGAAAGCTCATTTGCGCCTTGATTAAGAGCATTGCTGTTACTGTTAAGAGTATTAAGTCCTGTTTTTAATGCCTGTGCTCCTGAGTTTAGTGTATTGTTATTAGATTTTAATGCACTAAGTCCCTGATTAAGAGCATACGCACCTCCTAACAATGTACTGCTGTCCGTATTGTTACCAAAGCCTGATTGCAATGCCTGCAAGCCTGTAAGAAGCTGCGAAGTGTTGTTTTTAACATCTTTCATACCGTCAGTCAATTCCGTAACGCCGCTACTTACCTGTTGAGCACCTGATTTAAGAGCAGGGAGGCTGTTTTCAAGCTGTTCAAATCCACTGACTGCCGCATTAAGATACTGAGTTTCACCTGTTGCCTGATAGTGTTTAAGAGCGTTTAAAGCATTCGTATAATTTGTACTGAATGTGCCGATGCCCTCATACACCTGTGATGCACCGGAGGAAAGGGCATCAAGACTGCTGTCGGGAGCTGTTTGCTCAAGCTGTTGTGATGAAGCCTGAACCTGTGTAACAATTTGATTTAATCCTTCGTTTGCCTGATTAATACCATTATAAAGATTATTTGCTCCTGCACTTGCGCTTTCAACACCTGTTGTGTATGCGTCGATACCGTTGGCAAGAGTAACAGCACCCGAATTGGCAGATGATACACCATCTGTATATGTTTGAATTCCGCTTTTAAGAGATGTGGCACCTGCATTTAATTGCTGTGCACCCGCAGTAAGAGAGGGACTGTTTGATTTTAAGGTATCAAGACCTGTGCTGAGTTGAAGTGCGCCATTATTAAGCAGTGCCGCACCGCCGGATAATTCCGGAATTTTTGAATTTAATGCAGTCGTTCCGTTTCTTAGGGCAACTGAACCGTCTGTAAGCTGATGAACACCATCGGCTAATTGAGGAACTGAGGCATTTAAGGTATTTGCCCCTTTATCAAGCACTTTAATTCCGTCAAGAAGTGTTACTGCACCGCCTGACACCTGTTTACTGCCGTCAGCAAGAGCACTTGATCCTTCGGATAATTTATCTGCTCCGTCAGCAAGCTCGTTAGTACCGCCACTCAGTTTTCCGGATCCGTCCGATAATTGCTTGAATCCGTTTTGCAGCTCACCCATTGAATCGGGTACGCTTTCCAGCTTGTCGCAAAGAGTAGTAATTATTTCTTTATCAATGCTTGAATTAACTGTTTGCTTAATTGTAGGCATTGCGTTTTCAAGTATCTGTGCGGCAAGATAATTCTTTTTTTGGTTTGCCGTGTAAACAATCGAACTATGTAGTTTTTCAGTGTCCTTTGAAGCAGTTGAGGCATTGCTTGAAAAATCTTTAGGAATTGTTATTGAAGCGTAATAATCATTTTCAAGCACACCTTGTTCTGCGTCTGCATTATCGGTAAATACAAATTTAAGTGTTCCGTCCTTTTCAAGATTATCGCAGATTTCCTGACCGAGATTTCTCTCCTCGCCGTTAATAACAGCACCGCTGTCAAGATTAACTACTGCCACGGGAACATCATCAAGTCTTGCATACGGGTCCCAGAATGCTCCTAAATAGAAATAGGAATAAAGCAAAGGAATAACCAGTACGCCTATGATGATTGCCGCCTTCATAATCCACGGCGTTTTCTTTTTTTCTTTCATACGATCGTCTCCTTATAACTTTTTGTATTTTGCTATATTACAAATAGTAATGCATTTGCTGCTAAAAGTCATTAAACAAGTTATATAGAGTGCTTAAAATTTTATCAAAAACTACAATTTGATAAAATTTTTTGGTATGATATTTTTATTGTTCGAATTAGTAAAAATATCTGGATATTTAAACTCCTTTGTGGTATATGTTTGTACTGCAAGGGAGTTGATTTTATGTCAATATTAAGAGAACTATGGTATGGGAACATTAGACCAAATGAAGATAAAGTTATTACTGACGAGGAGAAAAGGTTAATTGAGTTGATAGCTCGGCATCACGAAACATTATCTTCTTCCCTAAAAAATGAAGACTTGAAAGTGTTTGAAAAATACGCTGATTGCTTTACGGAGTATGCTTCAATGATTGAATGTCAGGCATTTGAAATTGGATTTAGCTTAACCGTATGCATACAACCAATATGCAACAGACGGTGGCAAATGCAATGCAAAGCCTAATCACAGAAACCGAAAACAAGCGAAAGAACAAACTCATGCATTTCTCGGCATAGCAAAAGGCTCAAGGAACAAAATCCTTGAGCCTAAATCTTTGCGTTATCAACAATAAATAGTTGCTCTACAAACTGGAATTTGAGTCTCTGTAAAGCTGGAATTAACCCATACAATTATT
>UQSH01000034.1 GCA_900543795.1 uncultured Oscillospiraceae bacterium
AATTCTCTTTGATATCTTTCTTGAATATATCCTTCTACACTACTCTCCACTTTGTTTAATTTTTCTAATATGTCCTTTTCTTCTGGTCCAAATGTATATTGTTCTGTTTTTTCTTCCATTTTGAACCTCCTTATATTAATTTTCCGATTAAATCATAATCAAGAATATTCGGCACAAGATCGCATTTATTTAAAACATTAATAATAGGCTTTCCCGCACAGCCGAGAGAATCGAGAAGATTTTGCGTTACTGCCGTGTGCGCACTGCATTCGGGATTTGAAGCATCGCAAACATTTAAAATTACATCCGCCCAAAGCGCCTCTTCAAGAGTTGAGCGAAAGGCATCAACAAGCAAATGAGGTAATCTGCTTATCAGGCCAACCGTGTCTATCAGCATAATTTCACGCCCGCTTTTCAGCGTTAAGCGGCGTGCGGTTGGATCAAGCGTAGCAAAAAGCTTATCCTCGGCAAGCACGCCTGCCTGAGTGAGCCTATTCATCAGAGTTGACTTGCCGGCATTTGTATATCCAACCACGGCAACTGCCTCAACACCGTTTTTTTGACGGCGAATATGCATTGCATTTCTGCGCTTTTCTATCTTATCAAGCTCTGAATTCAGAAACTGTATTCTTCGCCGAATATGGCGCTTATCCGTTTCAAGCTTTGTTTCGCCGGGGCCTCTTGTGCCGATTCCTCCGCCGAGCCTTGAAAGGCCGATTCCCTTTCCCGAAAGGCGAGGGAGCGAATATTTAAGCTGAGCGAGCTCAACCTGAATTTTACCCTCTGCCGACCTTGCTCTGCCTGCAAAAATATCAAGAATCAGCGTTGTTCTGTCTATAACACGAACGCCTGTTTTATCCTCAAGATTTCTGACCTGAACGGGAGTCAGCTCGCCGTCTGCAATAATAATATCAATTTCATTATTTTCACAAAAGGAGCAGATTTCCTCAAGCCTGCCCGAGCCTACATAGGCTGAAACGGAAACGCTCGGACGCTTTTGCACCATCATTCCCTCAACCTCTGCACCCGCCGTTGAAGCAAGCTGAGCAAGCTCTTCGATAGAAGACTGAGCGTTAAATTCGCCGGTGTCAACAGAAATCAAAAGAGCTCTTTCCGCTTCGTTGTTTTTAATTTCTATTAGTTTATCTGCCATTTTTCTCCGTTAAATTATTTATTAACTATTGCTTGGAGCACCTTGTTTGCCATCGGTCCTGCGGTCTTTGAGCCGGAATTGCCCTCTTCAACAACAACAACAAAGGCATAGGGATTTTCCTCATCGTCCGTAAAGCCTACAAACCACGCCGTGTTGTGTGCATCAACCTCGTCTATCTGCGCCGTTCCCGATTTTGCGCAAAGCGAAAGCCCTTTATATTTACTGTCGCCATACTGCTCGGTAACATTATTTCTCATTAATTTTTTCATCTGTGCCGCAACATCACTGCTGAGAAGCTGCGTTTCTTCTCCCGATCCATAAACGGCTCCGAGACTGCCGACGGGATTACCGTCTATATCCTTAACAATATTAAAGGATACTGCCCTGCCGTCGTTTGCAATTGCGCACATAAGGCGGAGCATAGCGGCGGGGCAAACAAGAGTGTCGCCCTGACCGAAACCGGTCCAGCCGACTGTTGCATCGGCATCGCCTGCTTCAAGGAAAAATCTTCCGCTTGAAGAATTAATTTTTCCGCTGACAGAAGCCGACGAGGTTAAGCCAAGCCTTTCAACGGTTGCGGCAAGCTTTTCGGGACCGAGCTCTATTGCAAGCTGACCGAATGCAACATTGCAGCTTTTTGCAAGTGCCGTTTCAAAATCTATTGTGCCGTGGCGTGCATTACAAATAATCTCGTCCTCCTCAATGCCGTCAACATCATAAACCTTATTGCATTTCCATTCCTCGTTATAAACATTGCTTCCGATATTTTCAAGAGCGCATATTGCCGTTACAACCTTAAAGGTTGAGCCGGGGGTATATAAGCCCGTAAGGAAGCGGTTTATATAAACGCCCTCATATTTTTCGCTCGTTTCAAGGTTTGACGGAACATTATTAACATCATAGCTTGGTGTTGAAACAACGCAAGCAAGATCTCCCGTTTTATAATTCACAACTGCAATTGTGCCCTTTTTGCTGCCAAGAGCCTCATAAGCAATTTTATTAATTTCACTATCTATCGTCAGCGTTATATCCTTGCCGTTTTCGGAGCCGTAAACACCCGAAACAACATTGTAGCCCACAAGCTCTGACTTAAAGGCGGTTTGAACTCCGTTTGAAATAAAATTTCTCGGGTCTCCGACGGTGTGAAGCGTTGAAAGCCTTGTTGCTTTATCCTCGCTGTAAACCCTGTTGCCATCCTGCGTTTCGGAAAGAACATTGCCGTTGCAATCCTTGATTTTTCCCGCTGCAACAAGCTGACCGTCGCTGTAAATATGGCGGTTATACGGCTTCATAACCCAATCTGCGCCCTCAGTTACGAGGCTGAACGACAGAAAAATTATTCCGCATAAGAATAAAATACACATTATCCAGAGGAAAATTCCTCTTTTAGTTATCATTTTCATTTCTTCTTTGCACCTCCGAGATAATTATAGGTGCGAACATCGGACGCTTTTATATAAGCAAGCACAGCCCAGCAGCAAATCATTGATGAGCCGCCCTGACTTACAAACGGAAGCGTTACGCCTGTTAGCGGAAGAACATCTGTTATTCCGAAAATATTGAGCGCCGCCTGAAACAGAAACATTCCCGCACCTGCAACTGCGGCAACCGAATAAAATGCTGAGCGTGAAGCAATTGAATTAACAAGCGCCGAGGCTGCAATTGCAACGAAGGTTAAAACAAGAAGAATTCCAAAGACATATCCCCATTCCTCGCATATTACTCCGAAAATCAAATCGTTTTTAGAGGCGGCAACATATCTTACCCTGCCGTTTCCTATTCCGAGTCCGAAAAGCCCTCCGCTTGCAATACCAACAAGCGTTCTTGTTTGCTGAAAGCCGCTTGAATTATAATATTCCGCTTCCCAAATATGACGGTAAACGGAAAACCGCTTTGTTACATAGGATTTATATTTAACAACAATTCCTGCGCCGAGAACTGCCGCAGTTATTGCAAGAATAATTGTTTTTATATCTCCCGAGGTCATAAAAGCAATTATCAAAAAGGTTACGAAGAAAACGAGTGCCGTGCCGAAATCCTTTATAAGAATAAGCGTTCCCACACAGGCAACGGAAAATGCAATAAAGGCAAAAATATTTTTACTTGTTTGAATTTTTTCAAGAGTTGCCGCACCCACGAAAATAAATGCAATTTTAACAAATTCCGACGGCTGAAAGGTTATTCCGTTTTCTCCGCCGATTGTTATCCAGTTTCTTGCGCCGTTTGTTGATTTTGCAATAGCAAGATTAACAAGCAAAAGAATAATTGCGCAAACGGCAACGGGAAGCCTGAGCTTCATACACAAATCAACATTGCCGAGAAGAAAAACCAAAACGGTATAAGCAATCATTCCGGCAATGATAAAAAGCACCTGCTTAAACGCCGCATCCGGCGAGATGGAGCCGATTGCCGTTACTCCGACGGAGCACAGGAAAAACGCAATCATTTCAAGCTCAAAATTTCTTCTGTGAAACGCAGTATAAAAGAATATTAGATACGCCCATTCAATTCCGATAAGAATTACTGCCGACAGGATAACCTTAAACGGTCTTTCCTCGAAGCTTAAATATGAGGAAAGAGAAACAACAAGCTCAAAAACAGTCAGAAAAGCCAAGAGTGCAAAATTGTTTATCGGCTTTATTTTAGGAATTTTTTTTGTTTTTTCAGCCATTATATGCACCTCATCTTTCATAGAAAACGAAAACTCTGTCGCCAAAGGTAACGGTGTCCTCATCAAAAATAAGCTGAGTTTGATTTAAATACCTTCCGTTTAGCTTTGTTCCGTTATGAGAATCAAGGTCGCAAAGCGCCCAGCCCTTTGTTGTTTTATAAATTCTTGCGTGCTCCGACGAAACAGCGTCTGATAAAATTCTTATATCACACTGCTCGCCTCTGCCGATAAGAACATCGTTTCTTTTAAGATAAACGGGCTTGTGCGTTTTAACATCAACAAGAACGGCGTAAGCAACCGTTTGCTGCGCCTGCTTTCGTATTTCCTTTTTTGTTTTGCTTGAAATAGCGTCTGCACATTCAAATTTAAGTTGAACAGAGCCGATTGTTATAATATCTCCGTCCTCTATAACCGATTTTGCTTCAATTTGATTTCCGTTGACGAAAACGCCGTTTTTTGAAAAGGTGTCGGTTACAACCCAATCCCTTGTTTTCTTGGCAATAACTGCGTGAAAACGGGAAACGGCGGGCAAGGGCAGAACTATATCGTTTGCCTTTGACTTTCCGATAGATGTTTCCCAATGGTTAATATCTATAATATCTCCGTTTGTTAAATCTGTTAGCTGAGCCATTTTGTGTACCCTCGGTCTGTTTCTGAAAAGAGAAACAACGCAGGTTAATATTATTATGCCTGCGCACACAGGCAGAGCATAGCGCAAAAAGGCGGTCAGTAATTCGGCAAAGCTGTTCATCTGTTCATCTCCGAAAAAAATAATTATAACAATATAAGAATATATTTTATAAAATGAAAAGTCAAGAATGTGTTGAATTTGTTTACAATTAGGTTTATACTCAAATTATAATAATTTATTTAATAAGAGGTAAAATTATGAGCATTTCAAAAAAGGCCTTCGGTACTCTTGCAGGAGGAGAAAAAATCGAGCTTTACACAATCACAAATAAAAACGGCGCAAGCGTTTCAATTCAAACGCTCGGAGCCGGAATACAATCGCTTTATATGCCGGATAAAAACGGCAAGCTTGCCGATGTTGTTCTCGGATTTGACGAGCCTCAGCCATACACTGACGGAGATTTGGGTTATCAGGGCCTTATTGTTGGAAGAGTTGCAAACAGAATAAGAGACGCAAAATTTTCGATTGACGGCAATGAATATCACACACCGCAAAATCAGGGCACATGGACTCTTCATTCAGGCGGTCGCTTCAGCTTTACTCCTTGGGAGGCTGAAAGCACACAGGACGATTCAATAACGCTTAAAAGGCTTTCTCCCGACAAAGAGGACGGCTTCCCCGGCAATTTTACAATGAGGGTTACATACACCTTGACCGACAGCAATATTCTGCGCATTGAATATAAAATTATCAGCGACGCAAAAACAGTTGCCGCTCCAACCAACCACGCATATTTCAATCTTTCGGGCAAAAAAGACGGAACGGTTGAAAATCATTATCTTAAAATCAACGCAGATTATTTCACGGAAACAGACGGCAGCCAGCTTCCCACGGGCGAAATCTCATCTGTTAAGGGCACTATGCTTGATTTTACCGAGCTTCACAAAATCGGAGATAAAATCGACGAGCCGTTTAGGGCAGTTATTGACGGCATTGGATATGACAATAATTACTGCCTGAGAAGCAAGAACAGAAGCCTTGCCGAAGCGGCTGTTTTATGGGATAAGGAAAGTGGAAGAAGAATGACTGTTTTTACCGACCTACCCGGTGTTCAGCTTTACTGCGGAGGCTGGCTTAAAAAGGACGGCAACCCCGGAAAGCAATCAAACGGAAGCGTTACATTCAGAAGGGGTGCCGCGCTTGAAACACAGTTTTATCCCGACAGCGTTAATCTTCACGATAAATTCCCATTTGAATATGTTGAAGCAGGCAAGGAATTTAAAACCGTAACCGAATTTCGCTTTGATGTTGCAGAATAAACACAATAAGCGGAAAGGGCACGGCTATTTTGCCGGCAGACATTTCCGGATTTACACTTGATTACGAAACCGTTTCCGGACGGATAAACACAGGCGCATTTACAGAAAGCGAAAAGAGCTTAAAGGGCGAAGGCTACACAACCTACGGAACGGGCGGAGCAAGCATTGAATTTGAATCAATCAGCGGTGATTTAACAATAAAAAAAGATAAATAAAAATTATTATTTCGGCTTCGGATTTATTTCGCTTGCTTAAACAAAAAAACATCCGGGACTCACCTTTCGTGAATCCCGGATTTTCATTTAACTTTTTTTAAAGCTTATGTTATTTTTCAAATTATGACTTTATTAGCCAAGCTCTGAGAAATATTTGATTGTTCTAACCATCTGTGATGTGTAGCTGTTCTCGTTATCATACCAAGAAACAACCTGAACCTCATAGAGATCATCTGCAATCTTTGATACCATTGTTTGTGTTGCATCAAAGAGTGAACCGAATCTCATACCGATAACATCGGATGAAACGATTTGCTCTGTGTTGTATCCGAATGATTCGGAAGCAGCAGCCTTCATAGCAGCGTTAATGCCGTCAACTGTAACATCGCTGCCCTTAACAACAGCAGTAAGGATTGTTGTTGAGCCTGTTGGAACAGGAACTCTCTGTGCAGAGCCGATAAGCTTGCCGTTAAGCTCCGGAATAACAAGGCCGATTGCCTTTGCAGCGCCTGTTGAGTTAGGAACAATGTTAGAAGCGCCTGCACGAGCTCTTCTCATATCGCCCTTTCTGTGAGGACCGTCAAGAATCATCTGGTCGCCTGTGTAAGCGTGGATTGTGCTCATAATACCGCTCTGGATAGGAGCATAATCGTTAAGAGCTTTTGCCATAGGAGCAAGGCAGTTTGTTGTGCAGGATGCAGCTGAAATGATTTGATCGTCGGGAGTAAGGGTTTTCTCGTTTACAGAGAAAACGATTGTTTTAAGGTCATTGCCTGCGGGAGCGGAAATAACAACCTTCTTTGCGCCGGCAGTGATATGAGCCATGCTCTTTTCCTTTGAGCAATAGAAGCCTGTGCATTCAAGAACAACGTCAACACCGAGCTCACCCCAAGGAAGCTCTGCGGCATTTGCCATTGCATAGATTTTGAGAGTTTTGCCGTCAACTGTGATTGTGCCTGCTTCATCATCTGCTTCAACTGTGTGAAGATTTTCACCGATTCTGCCGCAGTAGCCACCCTGTGCTGTGTCATACTTAAGAAGCTGAGCAAGCATTGATGGCTTTGTGAGGTCGTTGATAGCTACAACATCGTAGCCTTCTGCACCGAACATCTGACGGAAAGCAAGACGGCCGATACGACCGAAACCGTTAATAGCAACTTTTACCATTGGATTATACCTCCGAAATAAAATGAATTTTAAAATATTGATTGACAATATTTTATCGATATATATTTTATACTGTTTTATCCCGAATATCAAGCACTTTTTTCCATATTTAAAAGTTTGTTAAATCTTAACAAAAAGGGATAAACAAAACGATTACTTTATATTGATTTTTTGCTTTTAATTACTCTTTTTTTCGTGCTTTTTTAGCAAAATGCAAACGGGCACAAGCGCAAACACGGCAACTATTGCGGCGGCGAGGAAGATATTTGAGGTTGGAATTGCTTTAACCTGCCCGAATTCGATATAGGTTGCATTGTTATTTTTAATAACTGCCGCACCGATATATGGGCCGGCAACCATTGGAATAAGCACCTGAAAAACCATACGAACGCCTTGAAAAAGCCCAACCTTATCAGACGGTGTATAATCTCTTATTGTTGCGCTGACAGAGGCGGAGGTAACGAGAAATGCACCCATCATAACCGTTCCGACAATAATGAGCACGGGGATTGAAACCTGCCTTGCAAAATACATTCCTATAAATCCCGCAATAAGAATAACAGACGAGGCAAGCATAAATTTGTATCTGCCCAGCTTATCAATAACGCCGCCGAAAATAACGCAGGCAACTGCGGAAATAACAAGAATTGCGCCGAGCGGAATTGCATAATCCTTTATTCCGAGCGACTTTTCAAGATAAATGATTATATACGGCATAAACACCTGATAAGAAATATTAAAAATGCAAAAGGCGCAGAAGGCTATATAAAGCATTTTATTTGCCTTAACGGTTGACGGAATAAAGCCGTAAAAAATATTTTTGAAATAGCTTTCGCCGTTGACCTTTATATTAGGCTTATCCTTAACAATAAAAATACTCAGAACTCCGCAAAGAGTTGTTGCCGCACCTACTATAAGATAAAAGGTTTGCCATTCTCCCCTTTGCTTAAAGCCGTCTAACAAGCCGAAAACGATAAGCAATGCGGCAAGAGGCATAGCTTGAAGAACCGTTTCCGCCTTGCTTCTGTTTGACTCGTTAGTTATATCCGTTACCCAGCTGTTGAATGCGGCGTCTGACGCCGTTGAGCCGAAAAAGGTCATAATGCAATCCATAATAATAACGAGCATTGCCGCCGTTGAAACGGCATTAGCCGTGTGGAAAGCCCTGCTTGCGTTATCAACCGTTATCAATCCGAAGGACGCAGTTACAATGCCCCAAATAATATATCCTGCCGTTATGAACACCTTTCTTTTGCCGATTTTATCGGAAAGTGCGCCCATAACAAGCGTTGTAACGGAGGCGGTTACTGCCGAAGCGGCAACCATGGCGGCAATATCGCTTGCCGATGCACCTATAACATCAAAAAGATAAACATTAAAATACATATTCTCGATAACCCAAGCAAGCTGACCTGCAAGTCCGAGAATAACTATTCCGAGCCAAATTCTGCCCGTTAGCCCATTAGATTTTATTTTGTCCATAAAGCCACCCCATTCCTTTATTTAATTATCGCAACAAATGGGAATTTTGTCAATAAACTAAATGCTTTAAATAAATGCATTGACATTCAATTCAAATTGAATTATCATATTATTAATTAATATTTAGAGGTTTTACAATGAAAAGGAAAGAATTTTTAATAATTTTACTTGCGGTTGTAATCTGTTGCCTTTCAGCATGCTCATCAGCCCAATCCGTTGATTCGGGCAATGCACAGGCAGGTGCTTCTTCAAGTCAGCAGAGTGCACAGGGCGAAGCGGCTGAAAATCAGCAGGATTCAGGCAGCTCCTCAGAAGGCGGTTCGGCAGACAAT
Organism: uncultured Oscillospiraceae bacterium; assembly: GCA_900543795.1. GTDB lineage: Bacteria > Bacillota > Clostridia > Oscillospirales > Acutalibacteraceae > Eubacterium_R. The sequence goes on from UQSH01000034.1 coordinate 8,971, forward strand.
GCAGTTCAATCTGAAAGCGAGGAGAAAACAACGCAGGAAACAACAAGCAAAATAGATAAGCATCTTGAAAAGGAAAAGCAAAAAGAAAAAGAACGCGAGGAAAAAGCAAAAGAGCGTGAGGAAAAGAAAGGGCAAACCACCGAGCCTGCAACAGATGAAAACGGCTGGATTAATAAGTGGTATTAATTTATCTGCAAAAAAATTTTTCTCTTTGCGAAAAAATAAAAAATATGTATTGATTTATCAAATAATATGCTTTATAATATGTAAGTACAGACGGTTGTGCACCACGGGTACAGCCGTCTTATCTTTTTTGCACTGCCTGTGTTCAACGGGCAGTTTTAAATTTACGGCTTGCTCGGAGAGATGGGAAAATGTATAAAACAGGCTTTGATAATGAAAAATATCTTGATATGCAATCAAGCAGAATAAGAGAGCGAATATCAGAATTCGGCGGAAAGCTTTATCTTGAATTCGGCGGAAAATTATTTGACGATTATCACGCTTCAAGAGTTTTGCCGGGCTTCAAGCCCGACAGTAAGCTTCAAATGCTGCTGCAATTGAAGGATGAGGCTGAAATAGTTATCGTTATCAGCACAGATGATATTGAAAACTGCAAGCTTAGGGGCGACCTCGGCATAACCTATGATGTTGACACCCTGCGTCTTATTGACGCGTTCAAATCAAAGGGGCTTATGGTTGGAAGCGTTGTTTTAACAAAATACGCTGCGCACCCGAGGGTTTGCGCCTTTGAGGAAAAGCTCGGAAAGCTTGGATATAAGGTTTATCATCACTACACAATTGAGGGCTATCCATCAAATATTTCTCATATTGTAAGCGACGAGGGCTACGGCAAAAACGATTATATTGAAACAAGCAGACGGCTTGTTATTATAACGGCGCCCGGCCCCGGAAGCGGAAAAATGGCAACCTGCCTTTCACAGCTTTATCACGAAAACAAGCGTGGAATAAAAGCAGGCTATGCAAAATTTGAAACCTTCCCTATATGGAATCTTCCGCTTCGCCACCCCGTTAATATGGCTTATGAGGCGGCAACGGCAGACCTTAACGACATTAATATGATTGACCCATGGCATCTTGAAGCCTACGGCGAAACAACGGTTAACTACAACAGAGATGTTGAAATCTTCCCTGTTTTAAAGGCAACCTTTGAAAGAATTTACGGCTCGTGCCCTTACAAATCTCCAACCGATATGGGCGTTAATATGGCGGGCTACTGTATATTTGATGATGAAGCGGTCAGCGAGGCCTCTCGTCAGGAAATCATCAGAAGATATTTTGCCGCATTGGCAGACGGCGCTTCACACAAGGATGAAATTTACAAGCTTGAGCTTCTTATGAATCAGGCAGGAATAAGCGAGGACAGCAGGAAATGCACCGTTAGGGCAAGAGAAATTGCGGCTGAAACGGGAGAGCCTGCGGCGGCAATAGAGCTCAACGACGGAGCGGTTATAACGGGCAAAACCTCCGCGCTTCTCGGATGCTCCTCGGCAATGCTGCTTAACGCACTTAAACATCTTGCAGGGATAGATGACGAAAAGCTGCTTATTGTTCCCGAGGTTATCAAGCCCATACAGGAGCTTAAAATAAATCACTTAGGCAACCACAACCCAAGGCTTCACACCGACGAGGTGCTTATTGCACTTTCGGTTTCGGCGGTAACGGACAAGGATGCAAAAAAGGCACTTGACTGCCTTTGCAATTTAAAAAACTGCGAAATGCACTCCTCTGTTTTACTTGCGCAGGTTGACGAAAGCATACTTAAAAAATTAGGCATACGCGTTACCTGCGAGCCTGTAAAAAAATAATTTTTATAATATAAAAACACAACCAAGGGGGACCTGATTATGAATAAACCGAAATATATATTCGTTACGGGAGGCGTTGTCAGCGGTCTCGGCAAGGGAATAACCGCCGCCTCGCTCGGTAGACTTTTAAAATCAAGAGGGCTTAAAGTTACGGCGCAAAAGCTTGACCCGTATCTTAATGTTGACCCGGGAACAATGAATCCCGTTCAGCACGGCGAGGTTTTTGTTACCGATGACGGTGCGGAAACCGACCTTGACCTCGGACACTATGAAAGATTTATTGACGAATCGCTTTCGCAAAACTCAAACTTAACCTCGGGCAGAGTTTACTGGAAGGTTATTTCGGATGAGCGAAAGGGCGTTTACGGCGGACAGACAATTCAGATTATTCCGCATGTTACAAATGAAATCAAGCGTTCAATCGCACGCAACGCGGACACTGGCGCAGATGTTTGCTTTGTTGAAATCGGCGGAACGATAGGCGACATTGAAAGCCAGCCGTTTCTTGAAGCAATCCGCCAATTTGCCATTGAATACGGCAGAGAAAACTGCCTTTTCATTCATGTTACTCTCGTTCCGTATCTTGCGGCTTCGGACGAGCTTAAATCAAAGCCAACCCAGCACAGCGTTAAGGAAATGCTTGCGCTCGGTATTCAGCCTGATATAATCGTTTGCAGAACGGAGCATCCTCTGACAGAGGATATAAGAAGAAAGATTGCACTTTTCTGCAATGTCAGCAAGGAATGCGTTATTGAAAACAACAACTGCGATGTGCTTTATGCGGTTCCGATTATGCTTCACAAAGAGGGGCTTGACAATGTTGTTATCAAAAGGCTTGGATTAAAATGCGGCGAGCCCAACCTTAAAGATTGGGAGGCGATGCTTGAAGCGCTTCGCAACCCTATAAGAACAGTTAAAATCGGTATGGTTGGAAAATATGTTGAGCTTCACGACAGCTATATTTCCGTTAATGAAGCACTTAAACACGGCGGAATTGAAACACGCTCTGCCGTTGATATTCGTTGGATAGATTCCGAATCACTTGAGGGTGATGTTGACTTAGACGAAATATTAGGAGATATGGACGGAATTCTCGTTCCGGGAGGCTTCGGAAGCAGAGGAATTGAGGGCAAAATCAAAGCGGCAAATTACGCAAGAACGAAGAATATTCCCTATCTCGGAATATGCCTCGGAATGCAGATTGCGATTATTGAATTTGCAAGAAATGTTCTTGGATTAAAGGACGCAAACTCTGCCGAAATCAATCCCGAAACGCCCTATCCCGTTATTGATATTCTGCCCGAGCAGAAAAATGTTGAGGAAATGGGCGGAACAATGCGCCTCGGTCAGTACCCCTGCGTGCTCAATCCCGATTCAAAGGCTTATGAGCTTTACGGCGCAACAATGATTTATGAGCGCCACCGCCATCGCTATGAGGTTAATAACGATTACAGAGCGGAGCTTCTTAAAGGCGGAATGATTTTCGCAGGCACCTCGCCCGATAATCACATTGTTGAAATGATTGAAATTCCAAATCATCCGTGGTTTGTTGCAGGTCAGTTCCACCCGGAATTCAAGAGCAGACCGAATAAACCGCACCCGCTTTTCCGCGGCTTTGTTACTGCCGCCGCCGAACACAACAAAAGCAAATAATCACAAAATCAAAGGAGGGCTGTAAAAAACAGTCCTCCTTTTCTGTGTTATGTTGTGTAAAGCGGGGCATTCTCGCTGTAATCGTAATACTCCGTATCTGCCTCCTCGTCATAATAATATTCATAGTCTTCATCGTAATAATAATCAATCATATAGCGTTTTTTGCCTGCTTCATCAAGCGAAAGAATTCCGCACAGGCAGGAGAAAACAGAGGGACGGCTTCCCCTTTTAAAAAGATACGCCGTTATCAAAGCGAAAAGAACATCAAATGAAATTGAAAAGCCCAAATTAAAGCCGTGTTTGGAAACGCTCCCAACACGGCTTTTTAAACTTTTTCAGCTATATTTTGTTTTTTACTATAACTATTATTGCCAAATCAACAACAAAAAGTGCAAGGGCAATAATTCCGCCAATAAGCGATTTTTTATTTTTTGATTTTATATCCTCGCCAAGCTCAACTCCCTTTGAGCCCATTGAGAGCGGCACGGCAATTGCAATTGCGCTGAACGCCGGGCAGATACCGACGGTGCATATACTGATTATTGCCATCGCAAAGGCAAAATCGGAAAGCCTTTCAAGAATGCTTTTTTCCTTTTTATTCTTCATAATTGTCCTCCCCGATACCGTATTTAACAATTATTCGGTTTATCTTTTTTATAAACGCCTCTCCAAACAAAAAGAGGAAAACGGCAGTTGCCGCACCGAAAACCGCAGAAAACGGAATCCCTGCTGCATAAACCGCTCCAACGCTTGCAAGGGAGGGCTCTGTTACCGTCATTAAAACCGTTGAGGCGTCTGCAATAATGCCGTAAACGGCAAAGGTTAGCGCAAAGCCAACAACGGAAAGCGTCCATTTATTAACCTTGAGCCATTTAAAAATAAGCCCTGCAAGAAAGCCGCAAAGTCCAAGTGCCGCCATTTGAAACGGAGTCCACGCACCCTGACCGAAAATAAAATTAGATATAAAGGCGGAAAGCGCACCGATGATATATCCCCTTTCCGCACCCAAGCAAACTGCACAGGCAATAACAACGGCACCTATCGGCTTAAACTGAGGAATGAGATAAAAAACCGCTCTTGAAGCAACGGCAAGTGCAATCAAAACCGCAATGAGCGCCATTTCTCTTGCACTCGGAAACGATTTTTCAAAGCTGATAAAAAACGGCAAAAGCGAAAGCACAATAACAATTACGGCGCAAAGATAATAGGAATCAGTGCCGACAAAATACTGCCAAAGAATAACTGCGGCAATACTCAGCACAATAAAAGCGGAAAAAATTATTTTTGAAAAACGCTTCATAAGGTCTCCTTTGCGTCATCAATGCTGATAACCCTGCCGTTTGTTAATCGAGATAGAGAGGTTGAATATACCGAAAGCGAAGCAAAAAATTCTCTGCGCTCCTTTTCGGAAATTATTTTTCCGTCAAATAAAAATGCACAGTAATCGGCATATCTGCCTGCAAATTCCAAATCGTGAGTTACAACAACAACTGTTTTCCCCTGCTTGCAAAGCTCCCGTAAAATCAAGGCAAGCTCCTTTTTAAACGAAGCGTCAACGCTTTTGGTGGGCTCATCAAGCAAAAGAATATCGGCGCCGCTTATCAGCATTTTTGCAATTGCAAGCCTTTGCGCCTCTCCTCCGCTTAAATCAAACGGATTGGCATTTTTGAGGCGTTCGAGTCCTGTTTTTTTCAAAAGCTCCTCGCTCGGCACCTCCTGCCAAACGGTTTCTTCAAGAAAAAGAGTGCTAACCTCCTGCGGCATATATGCCGTTCTTCCTGTTGCCTTAACTCTTCCCGAATATGGCTTCAATACTTTTGAAATACATTTTAAAAGCGTTGTTTTTCCGCTTGCGTTTGCGCCCAAAATAACATTGATTTTGCCCTTATACGCCTTATAATTCAAATCGAAAAGAACATCAAAAAGCCTTTTTCCGTAGGCAAAGGAAAGGCCCTTAACCGATAAGGCAATTTCATCTTTTTCATTATTTCGTGTAAAGGGCTTTGCCTCTATGCTTTTCGCCTGCTCCCTTGCCCTTGAAAATTCAAGCGGATGATTTTCCAAAAGCAAAGTAAACGGCTCGAGAATTTCCTGCATATCACTATTTGTTTCAATTAAATAATTTGCAAAATCCTGCGGCTTGGCAAAGGCACCCTGCCGTCCTTTTTCAAGAAAAAGCACCTTATCTGCACATTCAAGCACTCCGCCTGCTCTGTGCTCGCTCAAAATAACGGTTGTGCCCTGCTCCTTGTTGAGCTTCAAAACAGCGTTCATAAACATCTGAGCAGAAACGGGATCAAGGCAGGAAACAGGCTCGTCCAAAACAAGAATTTCGGGAGCAAGAGCCATTGCGGCGGCAAGCGCAATAAGCTGCTTTGTTCCTCCGGAAAGCTTTTCAATTTTTTCGTTTATATATTTGTTAATGTTAAAATAGCTTGCCGTTTCGGCTATTTTCAGTTCTATTTCGCTTTTTGAATACCCTGCGTTCTCAAGGCCGAACGCAAGGTTGCCGAAAACGGTGTCCGTTATTAAATTGCTTTCGCAGCTTTGACCGATAAAGCCGATTTCGTCTGTTTTTTCCTCGATATTGCCGCTTATATTGCCAAAGGGGGAAATTTCTTTTTTTAAAAGGCGCAAAAGAGTTGATTTTCCGCTTCCCGATTTTCCGCAAACAACGCAGAAATCACCGGCTTGAAGCGTGAAGGAGATGCTATCAAGTGCCTTTTTATCAGCCTTAGGATATGAAAAGCTTAAATTTTCGACCGTAAGAATATCCACTTAATCTCCTCCTTTAAATCAATTACTGTTGGGAATAACGAAAGCACCGAAAAAACCACTAAATCCGCAATGCTGAAATTTTCAATTTTCAGAAACGGAGAATAAATAAAGCCGAAAGCACCCGAAAGCCTGAAAGCAGCACATACACAGAAAAGAAAAACGATAAGAATCAATGCAAGGGCATCTTTAATGCTGAAAGAAAATCTTGAAAAATGCTTTCTTTTTTTGCTTGAATAGCCAAGCGCACGCATAGCATCGGCAGTTTCAATGCTTTTTTCAAGGCTGATTGAAACAAGTGCCGAAAAGCGTTTTATAGTGTTCTTTATTCCTTTTGTTTCATTTCCCAAGCCTGTTTGTGCGTCATAAATATCCTTTGAGGTTTTACGCATAAGCGGAACAAAGCGCAAAACCATAAGAAACAACAGCGAAAGATTAGGCGCAGCTCTGCCGAAAACGGCGGCAAATTTTTCACTGTCTATAACAAGGCTATACGCCAAAAACCAAATTATAACGGCAGAGAGCATAACGCCCATAGTTATGCCGTAAGCAAGCGGTTCAAGTGTAAAGCTTAAAGATTTTACAGAGAAGAGAACGGTGGCTCCGTATCTGCAAAAAAGCATATTGAAAATTCCGACTGCCGCAGTTAACGGAAGTGCGGTTTTAAAAATGATTGAAAACGCCCTTTGACCTTCAAGCATCAAATAATAAAAAAAGGCAAACGTAAGCGAAAGAGCGGCAAAAACAGGATTTATATAAATCACCGTTAATATGATTTCAAGCATAAAAAAGGAGAAGCTGACAAGGGGATGAAATTTTGAAAATCTATCCATATCAGTTCCTCCGTTAGCCTAATTAAAATTCAATTCCCTTTCCGTTTCCGTAATAAATATGAATCATCTTATTCTTACATCCTGCTTTGTTTGGAATTTGTAGCCGAACTTATCAAGAATGTGCATTTTGTTGAGCGCAATCATAGTGCCCTTTGAAACGCAAAGCTCGGCACGCGGAGCAATAGAAGCCTCAACGCCGAGAGCCTCTGAAAAAAGCTTATCAATTCCGTATATTTCGGAGCATCCGCCCGTTATGATAACGCCGCTGCCTGTTATATCCGCAACAAGCTGCGGAGTTGTTCTTTCAAACAAAACACGCGCGGCGGCGGTAAGCTCGTCAAAAAGAGGTTTAAGGCAGTAATAAATTTCATTTCCTGTTATTTCAACACATGCCGGCATACCCGAAAGCATATCCCTGCCCTTTGCCTGCATGCTTATATCCTCTTCACGCAAAACCGCACAGGAAATTCTGTTTTTGATTTCCTCGGCAGTTCTTTTTCCGATTAAAACGCCGTATTTTTCCCGCAAATATTTTGCAATTTCATCATCAAACCGTGTGCCTGCAACATCAATCGTGTCTATCTGGCTCATACTTCCCTGACTGATAACCGCCATATCGGTTGTGCCTGCGCCTATATCAATAACAAAGGCTCCCGTTGGTTGAAGAGGATCTATGCCTGCGCCGAAGGCAGCACAAAGCGGGGATTCAACAAGGCAAACAGACCTTGCTCCCGCAGAAATAATTACGGAAATAAGCGTTCTTCTTTCAACATCCGTTGCAAGTGCAGGAACAGAAGCAACAACTCTTGGCTTGAAAATACTCTTTTTAATTATTTTGTTTATGAAAAACTGCACCATCTGCTGCGCAACAGAATAATTGCTGATGGCTCCGTTTATTATAGGCTGAATAACGCAAACACCCTTTGGCTCTCTGCCTTCCAGATAATATGCTCTTCTGCCTGCGTAAAGAATTTTTTCTGTTTCCGTGTCATATCCAACATAGGCAGGCTCGTTAACAACAACACCCTTTCCGGGAACGGAAATCACTATTGAGCTTGTTCCGAGATCTATGCCTAAATCATAACCAAACATACCGTCATATCCTTATAAATTAATTAATATAAATGTTACTTTATTATTGAACTGTTGTCAACCTTTAAAAAGTATCCGAGAGCACTGTATCGCCTGCTCTTTTTGTCGTTTTCAACCATTGCCCTAACCGTGCTTTCATTGCCGACAAGAACAAGAAGATTTTTTGCTCTTGTTAAAGCAGTGTAAAAAAGATTTCTGTATGCAAGCCTCGGCACAACGGAAAGAGCCGGCATAACAACTGCTTCAAATTCCGAGCCCTGACTTTTATGCACCGTCATAGCATAGGCAAGATCAAGCTCATTTGCGTTCTCTATGGAATACATAGCCTCTCGGTCGTCAAATTGAACATTGATTATATCCGCCGCTCTGTCTATTCTTGTTAATATTCCTATATCGCCGTTGAAAACGCCTGCGCCGCTGTCGTTGCTTTTATACCACGGCACATCGTAATTATTCTTAATCTGCATAACACGATCGCCCTCTCGCAAAACACAGCCCTTATTTTTAAGCTCTTTTTTGTTTTTGGCGGGTGGATTAAGCTTGCCTTGGAGGAGAATATTAAGCGTTTGCGAGCCGAGCTCTCCTTTTTTGCTTGGGCACAAAACCTGAATATCCGAAAGCGGATTATAGCCATAAGCCTCCGGCAGACGGCGCACCGCCAAATCAACGATTTTCCTCTGTGCCGCATACTGCGAATTTTCTTTCAGCAAAAAGAAATCACATTCCGCTCCTCCGCCTGACAAATCGGGCATTTCGCCCAAAACAACCTTGTGAGCATTCGTTACGATTTTGCTTTTCATTGCCTGGCGAAAAACCTTTTGAAGCGCAACAACGGGAATCATTCCGCTTTCGGTTAAATCCTTGAGAACATTTCCTGCGCCGACAGGCGGAAGCTGATCCTTATCTCCAACCATAATGAGCCTTGCGTGAAGCGGAAGAGCATCAAGCAGGCTGTTAAAAAGAAGAATATCAACCATAGAAAGCTCATCAATAATAACTGCGTCAACATCAAGCGGATTTTTTCTGTTGTAAACAAATGACGCCTCTGTTTCGCCGTCCTTATATTCAACCTCAAGCAGACGGTGTATCGTTTTAGCCTCAAACCCCGTTAGCTCAGACATTCTTTTTGCGGCACGCCCCGTCGGTGCGGCAAGTGCAACATTCATTCCGTGATTTTTCATAAGGGTAATTATGCCCTTAACGGTTGTTGTTTTTCCCGTTCCCGGACCTCCCGTTAAAATAAGCATGCCCTTGTTGACGGCAATTTCAATTGCTTTACGCTGTTTTTCGTCAAACTCTATTGAGTTTGCCTGCTCGAAGGAATATATCTCACTTGAAAAAATTTCTGTTTGCTGAGGAGGATAATTAACCATAACCTTTATGCGCTGAGCAACGGAAAATTCGGCATCATATGCATAAGGAAGAAAAAGAAATTCCCGTCCGTCAAGCTCCTCCTGAAAAATCTCTCTGCGCTCAATAACGCTATCTGCCGCTATCTCTGCATCGTCCTGCGAGCAGGCAAGATAGTCAGCCGCCGCATTGACAACGCTTGCACGGGGCAGGCAGGTGTGTCCGTTTGCAAAATTACGATCAAGTATATGCACTATAAGAGCCTCGGCTCGCATTGAAAACGAAACTTTATTTTCAATCCCGTCTGCAAGCTCCTCTGCACGCTCGTAGGAATAAATCCTGTCTCTAACGAAAATAAAGGGATTTTGGCTGAAAATATCATAAGCCTCTGTTCTGTAAAAATTATATGCCGCAAGTGCTTCCTTTTGAGTTAGGCCTGCACCCGTTAGGTTGATTATTGCTTCTCTTGAAAAATGCTGCTCAATAAAGCTTTGCTGAATTTTTCTTGCCTTTTCCTTGCTTATGCCGTGAATGGAGGCAAGGCGAGCAGGATCTTTTTCGATAACCTCAAATGCTTCGGAGCCAAAGGCTTCGATAATTTTAACGGCGGTTGCTTCCCTGATTCCTTTAATAACTCCGCTTGAAAGATAACGAAGCATTCCTGCGGCGTCTGACGGCAGAGTTTGCTGAATGTTTACGGCACTGAACTGTCTGCCGTAGGTTGAATGAACTGTCCAGCTGCCCTCAACCTCGATTTCCTCGCCCTCAAAAACAGGCGGAAAGGTGCCAACAACAGTAACGGGCTCTCCTCTAACGGATATTTCAAGAACCCGATAGCCGTTTTCGTCATTCTGAAAGCTGATTGACTCAACCGTTCCTTTTAACTTTTCGAGAATTTCATCCGCCATTTTCCTTCTCCGTTAAGGTTTCAAAAAGTATTTACCGATAAATTATATTATATCAAAAACCTAACCGAACCTCAATACACGAATAAAAATTAATAAGTGTTATTTTATATATGCTCGATTTGATGTGTGTAACGGCTGCGTTGCCGCCATTACATCACAAAGATAACACGGGAGAGCGTTTGCTCTCCCGTGTTTGTTTTGTTATGCCTTTGTGCCGTTTGACCACGCACCGTAAACATAGCCTGTCGGCCAGTTTCTCCAAGCACGAACACGAACATAAT
>UQSH01000035.1 GCA_900543795.1 uncultured Oscillospiraceae bacterium
CACCCGATTATCTCGTTATATCTCATCTTGAGCCCGACCACGCAGGCAGCATAAAGCTTTTGGCGGAAAAATATCCGCAGATAACCCTTATCGGAAACGCAAAAACCTTTTCAATGCTTCCGCAGTTTTTTGACCTTGACGAAAGCATTGAGAAATTGACCGTTAAGGAGGGCGACACGGTTTCGCTCGGCTCTCATAACCTCGCATTTATTATGGCGCCTATGGTGCACTGGCCGGAGGTTATGGTTTGCTATGAATCAAGCGAAAAAATTCTTTTTGCGGCAGACGCATTCGGCAAATTCGGTGCGCTTGACACAGAAGAGGACTGGGCTTGCGAGGCAAGAAGATATTATTTCAATATCGTCGGCAAATACGGCGGACCTGTTCAAACGCTTCTTAAAAAGGCGTCTGCGCTTGATATTCAAACAATCTGCCCGCTTCACGGCCCTATTCTTAAAGAAAACCTTGATTATTATTTCAATCTTTATAATATTTGGAGCAGCTACGGCGTTGAGGCAGAGGGCGTGTTTATCGCTTACGCTTCAATGCACGGCAACACAAGAGACGCCGCTTTGAAGATGAAGGAAATTCTTGAAGCAAAGGGCTGTAAAAAGGTTGCAATTTCCGACCTTTCAAGAGAGGATATGGCAGAGGCGATTGAGGACGCATTCAAATACGGAAAGGTTATTTTTGCCGCACCGAGCTATGACGGCGGCGTTTTTCCGCCTATGGAGGAGCTTCTTCATCATCTTAAAAGCAAGGCTTGGCAAAACCGCACGGCAGGTATTATTGAAAACGGCTCTTGGGCTCCCTGTGCGGCACGGGCTATTGTCGCAGCCCTTGAGGGAATGAAAAACATTACCATTTGCGACGCAAGGGTTTCAATCAAATCCGTTATGAAGGATTCGGATATTTCGGCTATGGAGGCTCTTGCAGACGAAATTCTTGCTTAATTTAAAAAGCCGATTTCAGCATAAGCAATCAGTTAAACCGAGCCTTAAAAGGCTCGGTCAGCGTGTAGAAAAAGTCCAAATATAAATTTCTACACGCCGACAGACTTCGAGAAACGGAGCTGAATTTCGTTTTCTTGCGAGTGGGAGCTGTACAACGGTACCGCCCCCGAGCAAAAAACGAAAAGTGCACAAAAGCGGATTGGATTCGATGTCCAAGCCGCTTTTAAAATTTTAATTGATATAGTTATTATAATACGGACAGGGGCAAGCCCTGTCTCTGGGAAATGTTTGAATCGTATTATACTTTGGCACGGTTCAGACCGCTTTATCGACAGTCTGACCGAGCCTTAAAAGGCTCGGTTTGCCTTTGGAGGATAAAAATGGCTGAAAACAAACCAACAAGAAATTACGGCATTGATTTGCTGCGCATTATTTCAATGCTGATGATTGCAACGCTTCACACGCTTTACAGAGGCGGAGTTCTTGCGACGGTTGAGGCGGGCACCGCTCAATACTATGCCGCTTATTCCGTTTATCTGCTTTGCTATATTGCCGTTAACCTTTATGCACTTATCAGCGGATATGTTGGCGTTAACGGAAAAGCACGGTACTATAAGCTTGCTTCGCTTTGGATTCAGGTTGAATTATACTGCGTTCTTTTCACGGTTATTTTTGCCTTTATCCACCCCGAAATATATAAATTTGATTTCACGGTTAATCAGCTTTTTCCCGTTTCAACTAATCAATACTGGTATTTCACCGCATATTTTGTTATGTTTTTATTTACGCCGTATTTCAATAAAATCCTCAATTCGTTGAGCAAAGGGCAATTGATAACGCTTGGAATAATTCTTGTTTTCTTTTCAACGCTTTGGTCAACCGTTTGGCAGACGGATTTTATGTCGTTGGAAAGAGGATATTCTGCCGTTTGGCTTTCTGTGCTTTACCTATTGGGCGGCATTGCAAAAAAGCTTAATTTATCCGAAAAGGCAAAAAGCGGATGGCTTTTGCTTGGATATTTTATATGCATTGCCTTTGTTGCCTGCTTTAAGTTTTTAGGCGAAAAACACGGCGGAATAGCAATTACTCCGAATTATTTTATTTCATACAGTTCATTTCCCATGTTTGCAGGTGCGTTTTGCCTTTTCCTTTTCTTCACAAGGCTTAAAATCAACAGCAGCCCTGCACAAAAGCTTATCAAGGCTTTTGCTCCCGTTTCCTTTGGCGTTTATATTATTCACGCAAATGGCTTTATTTGGAAATATGTTATGGAAAATGCCTTTGTTCGTTTTGCAGATTTAAACCCCGTTTTGCTTGTTTTCTGCACGGCTTTATCTGCCTTGGCGATATATTTGATTTGCTCTGCAATTGATTGGCTTCGCATTTGCCTTTTCAGAGCAATAAAGGTTGATGAGCGGCTGAAATTGCTTGAAGACAAAATAAGATTAAAGCTTTCTGATAAAAAGAATTAATGTGTTTTTTTGGTTAACCTGTATAAATTTATTTACATATTGCTCATAATATACTTGCGTTTTGTGGAATTTTGTACAAATTTATTGACTTTAATGCGAATAATCGCTAATATATTGATTGTAAAGTATTTTTGCTTTACCGAAATCAGTCGATAAAAAGTGATTATTCAATAGAAAGGATTTATTATTATGGCAACAAAAAACACACAAACAGTAAAAAAGGCTGCAAAGGAAGCAACAAAGAAAGCTGCAGAGGCCGTTAAGGAAACTGCCGCAAAGGCTGAAAAAGAGGTTAAGGAAGCAACTGCAAGCGTTGAAAAAACCGCAAAAAAGAGCGCAGAAAAGGCAGTTAAGGAAGTTAAAAAGGCAACCGATAAGGCTGAAAAAGAGGTTAAGGATGCCGCAAAGGCAGTTAAGAAAACCGCCAAAAAGACAGCTCAGAAGCTTGTAACAAAAGAGGTTTATTTTGAATTTGCAGGCAAGCAAATTGCTTCCTCAGCGGTAACCGAGGCTGTTGAAAAGGCTTATGTTGAAGCCGGAAACAAGGCTTCCTCGATTAAATCAATTAAGCTTTATATTAAGGCAGAGGACAGCGCAGTTTATTATGTTATCAACGAAAGCGTAACAGGAAAAATTGAATTATAATTTTAAATTATAAGCGTAAACGCTCCGCAGGATAATCTTCCCTGCGGAGTTTTTTATATGCGCAACACCTAAAACGGTGTTGCCTGCGAAGTAAAAACGCTAAATGCTAAATGCCGCAGAAGACTCAACCTCTGCGGCATTTCCTTATTATGATTATGCGTAAATCATAAAAGGGCGATTGCTCGCCCTTTTAAATTATTTATTTTGCCTGTGCCTTGATTGCTTCGGTAAGAAGGGGAACGATTTTATTAAGATCGCCAACTATACCGTAATCCGCAACATCAAAGATAGGAGCCGTTTCGTCCTTATTTATCGCAATGATAATATCGGATTCCTCCATACCTGCCGTGTGCTGAATAGCACCGCTGATGCCGATTGCGAAATAAACATTCGGGCGAACTGTTTTACCTGTTTGACCAACCTGCAAATCCTTTGGAAGCCAGCCGTTATCAACAACTGCTCTTGAACAGGAAACCGTTCCGCCCAAAGCCTCTGCCAAATCCTCAAGAAGCTTGAAATTCTCTTTACTGCCAACGCCTCTGCCGCCTGAAACAAGGATTTTTGCCTCTTGAATATCTGCCGCAGTTGAAACCTCTTTAACAATATCCAGAATTTCTACATAGCAGTTATTCTCTTCAAGAACGGGATTAAATTCAACAACCTCTGCCTTTGCGTCTGCAATAGGAGCAATCTTCTGCATAACGCCGGGACGAACGGTTGCCATCTGCGGACGGTTATCCGGGCAGGCAATAGTTGCAATTGTGTTTCCGCCGAAGGCAGGACGGGTCATAAGCAGCTGATTATGCTTTTGCTCCTTATTAGGAAGCGGATTAAGCGGAAAATCTCCGATTTCAAGCTGTGTGCAGTCTGCGGTTAAGCCTGTGCCGACTCTTGCAGAAACACGGGGACCTAAATCTCTGCCGATAGCAGTTGCGCCAACGAGCATAATTTCCGGCTTATATTCATTGATAACTGCGGCAAGTGCCTGTGTGTAGGGCTCTGTTCTGTATGTTTCAAGAACAGGGCTGTCAACAACGATAACCTTATCTGCGCCGTACTGTGCAAGAGAATCTGCAAGACCTTTAACGCCCGAGCCGAGAAGAACTGCCGTTACATCTGTGTTTAAATCAGCGGCGAGGTCCTTTGCCTTGCCTAATAATTCATAAGCAATAGGGCTGATTTCATTATCAACCTGCTGAGCGTAAATGAAAACGCCCTTATACTGTTCAATATTCTTTGTAACCATTATTCAGCCCTCCTTATATAATGTGCTTTTCCAAAAGCTTTGAAGCAATATATTCAGCGGCTTCTGCGGGACTGTCGGGAGCAACCTTTTCGCCTGCGCCCTTTCTTACCTTATCGGAAGCCTTTGCAATCTTCGTCGGAGAGCCGTTAAGACCGATATTTGAATCATCAACATCTTTAAGGTCTGCTCTGCCCCAAACGGTGATTTCCTTCTTGTATGCGTCAAAAATTCCGCCGGGAGTCATATATCTCGGCTCATTAAGCTCTGAAAGAGCCGTTATTGCAACAGGCATCTTTGCCTTTAATATATGGAATCTGTCGTCAAACTGACGCTTAACAACAACATAATCGCCCTCAATCTTAATATCCTCTGCATAAGAGATAACAGGAATGCCGAGGTGCTCCGCAATCTGAGGACCAACCTGTGCAGTATCTCCGTCAATAGCCTGACGGCCTGTGATAATGATATCATAATCAAGGTTGCGAAGAGCGCCTGCGATAGTTGTTGAGGTTGCCCATGTGTCTGCACCGCCGAGAACTCTGTCTGTAACAAGAATTCCATTGTCTGCACCCATAGCCATTGCCTCGCGAAGAACCTCTTCAGCCTTGGGAAGTCCCATTGTTAAAGCAGTTACCTCTGCGCCGAATTCATCCTTCATACGAAGTGCCGCTTCAAGACCTGCCTTATCATCAGGATTCATAATGGAGAGCATTGCCGCTCTGTTTAAAGTGCCGTCAGGGTTAAACTGAACACCGCCCTTTGTGTCAGGCACCTGCTTAATACATACAACAATTTTCATCTGCTTCGCCCTCCTTACTTCAACAGGTTACCGCTGATAACCATACGCTGAACCTCTGAGGTTCCCTCATAAATCTCGGTTATCTTTGCATCACGCATCATTCTTTCAACCTCATATTCACGGATATAGCCGTAGCCGCCGAGAAGCTGAACTGCCTTTGTTGTTACATACATTGCGGTTTCAGCGGCAAAAAGCTTTGCCTGAGCCGCTTCAACGGAATAAGACTTTTGAGTTGCCTTTGCCTGAGCCGCTTTATAAACAATAAGCTTTGCGGCTTCAACACGGGTTGCCATATCTGCAAGCTGGAACTGTGTGTTTTGGAAGGCACCTATTGCTCTGCCGAACTGCTTTCTTTCCTTAACATATTCAATTGCTCTGTCAAGAGCGCCCTCTGCAATGCCGAGCGCCTGAGCGGCAATACCTATACGACCGCCGTCAAGAGTGTGCATGGCAATACCGAAGCCCTTGCCCTGCGGGCCTAAAATGTTTTCCTTGGGTATTCTGCAATCCTGGAAAATAAGCTCATAGGTTGATGAGCCGCGGATACCCATTTTCTTTTCCTTTGTGCCGAAAAGGAAGCCGGGAGCGGTTTTCGGAACGATGAATGCCGAAAACAGCTTTTTCTTTCTTCCTCTTTTATCTTCAACAACATCTGTTACTGCGATAACGATATAAATATCTGCTTCCTTACCGTTTGTGATGAAGCATTTTGAGCCGTTAAGAACCCACTCATCGCCGTCAAGCACTGCCTTTGTTTGTGCTCCCTGAGCGTCTGTTCCTGCGCCCGGCTCCGTGAGTGCAAACGCACCTAAAAGCTCGCCCGAAGCAAGCGGCTTAAGATATTTCTGCTTTTGCTCCTCTGTTCCATATGTAAGAATCGGATCACAGCAAAGCGAGGTGTGAGCGGAAACAATAACGCTTGTTGTTGCACACGCCTTTGCAAGCTCCTCAACGCACATAACATAGGTGAGCGGATCACAACCCTGTCCGCCGAACTCCTTCGGAATCGGTATTCCGAGAAAGCCGAGCTTTTGCATTTTAGTTACCGTTTCTCTCGGAAACTGCTCGGTTTCATCTGTTTCAACAGCAAGAGGCTTAACCTCGTTTTCAGCGAAATCAGCAAAAAGCTTTCTTGCCATCTCGTGCTCTTTACTTAAAGTAAATTCCATAATTTTTCCTCCGTGTAAGCTACTGCATTACAGTTTTACAGGCTCCCGCATATTTTGCGGAAGCCCGATTATTTTATTATTACTTGCGGTAATCGTAAAATCCGATTCCTGTTTTGCGTCCGAGCTTGCCTGCACGAACCATCTTTTTAAGAAGAGTTGCGGGACGGTATTTAGGATCGCCTGTTTCGGAATAGATAGTTTCCATAATAGCAAGCACGATATCAAGACCGATATAGTCGCCGAGCTCAAGCGGACCCATAGGATGATTTGCACCGAGCTTCATAGCAGTGTCAATATCCTCAACGCTTGCAATGCCCATTTCATAAACCGTGATGCCCTCATTAACAAGCGGAATGAGAATTCTGTTTACAACAAATCCGGGAGCTTCGTTTACTTCAACGGGAGTTTTGCCGATTTCCTCAGCGATTGCCTTTGTTTTTGCAACCATATCTGCGGGAGTGTTTGCGCCTGCGATAACCTCAACAAGCTTCATAACAGGTGCAGGATTGAAGAAATGCATACCGATAAGCGGTCTGTCAAGCTCTGCTCCGATTTCTGTTATTGAAAGAGAAGATGTGTTTGTTGCAAACATACAATCTGCCTTAACAATTTCCTGAAGCTCTTTAAAGGTCTGCTTTTTAACATCCATAACCTCAAGAGCTGCCTCAACGATTAAATCGCAGTCTGCGCAGATTTCCTTTGTGCCTGTTGTGATTTTAGCAAGGATAGCGTCTGCCTTTTCCTGCTCCATCTTTCCCTTTGCAATTCTTTTTTCAAAGCCCTTTGCAATTTTGTTTTTGCCGTTTGCGGCAAATTCCTCGTTAATGTCGCAAAGAGCAACCTCGTATCCGTCAACCTGTGCAAAAGCCTGAGCAATGCCGGAGCCCATTGTGCCTGCACCGATAATACCAACCTTCATTATGTTTACCTCCTGTAATATCTTATTTATTTTGGAAAGGCTCTTTAACCTTTTCTTTGTTTCTGTCAAGGAAGAAAGCCATACCGTATTTTTGATCCTCTGTTTCAAAGCAATCGCCGAAAAGCTTTTCTTCAATAACGAGCGCATTGTCTATATCTGTTTGAAGACCGTCGTTAATAGCCTTTTTGCAGTTTCTTACTGCGATAGGAGCGTTTGAAGCAATTATACCTGCCATCTTTTTAGCCGCAGGCATAAGCTCTTCAAGCGGATAAACGGCATTAACAAGACCTATGCGAAGCGCCTCTGCCGATTTTATGTTTCTTGCAGTATAGATAAGCTGCTTTGCCATACCAACGCCGACTGTTCTTGCAAGCCTTTGAGTTCCGCCAAAGCCGGGAGTTATTCCAAGGCCTACCTCAGGCTGACCGAAAACTGCATTTTCAGAGCAAATTCTGATATCGCAAGCCATTGAAAGCTCACATCCGCCGCCGAGTGCAAAGCCGTTTACTGCGGCAATAACGGGAATCGGAAGCGTTTCAATTTTTCTGAAAACATCATTTCCCTTTTTGCCGAACGCCTCGCCCTGCTCCTTTGTGAGAGTGCTCATTTCGCCGATGTCTGCGCCTGCAACAAAGCTTTTTTCGCCTGCGCCCGTGATGATGAGTGCACGGATTGTGTTTAAATCAACAGCGTCTATTGCTTCGTTGATTTCATCAAGAACCGCACTGTTTAAAGCATTAAGTGCCTTCGGGCGGTTGATGGTTAAAACCGCAACTGCGCCCTCTGCCTCATAATTGATAAATTCCATTGCCATACCTCAAACTTAATTATAATCAGTCTCTCTTAACAATTGTTGAGCAGCCCATACCGCCGCCGATGCAAAGAGTTGCAAGACCTGTTTTTGCATCTCTCTTTTCCATTTCGTGAAGAAGAGTAACAAGAATACGACAGCCCGAAGCGCCAACAGGATGACCGAGTGCGATTGCACCGCCGTTTACATTGAGCTTATTAAGGTCAAAATTAAGATCTCTGCCTACTGCAATAGACTGAGCGGCAAATGCCTCGTTTGCTTCAATAAGATCCATATCGTCAATAGTCATATCAAGCTTTTTGAGAAGCTTATTTGTTGAAGCAACAGGGCCAACACCCATAATTGAAGGATCAACACCGCCGAGTGCTCCGCCAACCCAAGTTGCCATTGGCTTAACACCGAGCTCCTCTGCCTTTTCTGCACTCATAACAACAATTGCAGCAGCACCGTCGTTAATTCCCGAGGAGTTACCTGCTGTTACGATACCGTCCTTCTTGAATGCAGGACGAAGTCTTGCAAGACTCTCGGCAGTTGTTCCGGGACGGGGGCCCTCATCAGTGTCAAAAACGATTGTTTGCTTCTTCTGCTTAACCTCAACAGGAACGATTTCGTCCTTGAACTTGCCGTCTGCAATTGCCTTTTCGCATTTCTGCTGGCTGTTTGCGGCAAACTCATCAAGCTCCTCGCGGGTAATTCCGTATTTCTCGCAAACATTTTCTGCGGTGATTCCCATGTGGTAATCATTAAATGCATCCCAAAGAGCGTCATTTACCATAGTATCAATAACAGGAGCATTGCCCATACGATAGCCGTAACGGCCCTGCTTTAAAGCATAAGGAGCCATGCTCATATTCTCCATACCGCCTGCAACAACGATATCAGCATCGCCTGCTTCGATCATCTGCGCAGCCATATTAACGCAGTTAAGACCTGAGCCGCAAACAACATTAACTGTTACAGCGGGAGTTTCAATCGGAAGACCTGCCTTTAAGGAAGCCTGACGGGCAACATTCTGACCGAGACCTGCCTGAATAACACAGCCCATATAAACATGATCAACCTTATCAGCCGGAACACCTGCTCTTTCAAGAGCGTTCTTGATAACGATTGAGCCAAGCTCTGCGGCGGGAGTTGTGCTGAGTGTTCCGCCCATTGTTCCGATTGCAGTACGGCAAGCGCCTGCTAAAACAATTTTTTTAGACATAATAATTACCTCACATTTTTTCTATTTGCACCGATACTGTTCGGCACATTTAATTTGATATTATAATAATATACAGCTTCGTGATTGTCAATAATTTAACAAATTTTCAGCAAAGATAATAAATTATTGATTTTTTTACAATGTTTTTAGTGCATTTTTTCACCAAAAAATCAGTAATATTTCCCATTGTTAAGCCGTTTTACGAGTTTGTGTAATAATTATCAATCTTTTAACGGTTTTTATCAACCACCGTTTTTAAGCAAAAAAAGAAGCCTTAATCAAGGCTTCTGAATTTCATTCATTGACTTCGTTTATAATTTTTTCAAGCCTGCTTCGATCCTTCGAAAAGCGGCGCTGACTAACCATAATAACAAGCCCGTCGCCGTCTTTAAGCAGAGTATCGCCCTTTGGAGTTATTGAGGCTTCGCCTCTTTCAACCGACACAACAAGGCAATGCTTTCCCCAATCAATTTCCGAAATTGTTTTTCCGCTTATTCTGCTTCCCGTTGGTATAACATAAGTTTGAAGCACCTTTTCGCCCGTGCCTGACGGAGCATTTGCGCCGTTTTCCGTAATAATTCCCTCTAAAAGAGTGGCATAAAACGGCGATGTGCCTATAAGGTTTGCCGTTGCATACGAGGCAAGGCTAACTGCGGCAAGAGGAAGAAGGCTATCCATATTTCCCGTTATTTCAAAAACGAGAACTATTCCCGTTATGGGAGTGCGTACTATTGAAGCAAAAAGCCCCGCCATGCCCATAACAACAAAATTCTGCCACAAATCAGGATTTAAATCAAAGGCGCCTATTGCGATTTCGCCGAATATTGCGCCGATATATGTTCCCAAAATTGAGAGCGGATAAAGTGTTCCTCCGGGTGCCCCCGAGCTGAAGCTGAAAACGCCGAAGAAAAACTTTGCAATCAGCAAAAGAAGCATTGCTTGAATACCGGGATGCTCATTAATCAGCAAGGCCGCCATAGTGTGTCCGCCGCAAAGCACCTGCGGAAGAAGCAGACCCACAACTCCGCTTAAAGCAAAAACAACGGCAAGCTTAATCCATGCAGGGATTATTTTGATTTTTTTGTATAATCTCTGCCCTGCAACCATAATTATATTGTATAAGCAGCCCGACACACCGAGAATAACGCCGAGCAGAATGAGAAGCCAATAACAGCGAAGCGGTATTCTTTCCGAAACATAATTAAAAACAGTGCTTTGACCGAAGAAAATTTTTGAAACGAAATCAGCCGTTACTGTTGCAACAATGCCCATACAAAGAACGGATTTATCAAATGTTTTATATATTTCTTCAAGCACAAACATAATTCCCGCAAGCGGTGCGTTAAACGCCGCCGCAAGGCCTGCACCTGCGCCGCAGCTCATCATACGAAGCTCTGTTGTTTTATCCGCCCCTGTTATTCTTGCAACGCCCTTTGCCGCCATTCCGCCGAACTGTATGCTCGGGCCCTCTCTGCCGAGCGAAAGGCCTGCAAAAACAGACGCCGTGCTGCCGATAAGCTTTGCAATTATAACACGAAGCCAATTGTGTGAAAGATAGCCTTTTATTTCGCCTGTTAGCTGCGGTATGCCTGACCCTCCGGCTAACGGCTCCCATTTAACAATCAGCGAAACGCCTGCGCCGATAAGCGCAAGAAGTGTGAGCCAAAGAGCCGTTTTGACAGGGCTTCCCTTTATATAATCTAAAACATTATATAAATACACCTCTGCCTTTGAAAGCATAAAGCGGTATAAAACGCATATAAGCCCTGCGGCAATGCCAACTTCAACACCTCTGACAATCAAATAAAGGCTTTCCGTTTTTTTCTGTTCGATTTTTCTGATTGTGCTTTTTTCTTTTTTTCTCATAATTTTTCCGAAAAAATTTTTTAAAAAATTTTTTGTGCTTCTTTTCCTGTTCGATTTTTTATGCTTGCAAAAAACACAAGCATTATAAATAGGTATTAATATATCTAATTACTAATTTTATCATATTATAATGGGATTGCAAGAGCAAATTATTTTCCATATATGGACATCGTTCGCAATATATTGACATTTTCCTCAATATGTGGTATAATTGCCTCAACATTAAGGGAATGAAAAGTTTCTAAAACAATTCAGCTTATGTCAATCGGGGCTTCGCCTTGGGCATAGTTTTAAAAAAACGAACTCACATCAAGGCACGCCTTTGGTGTGAGTTTTTTTACCCTTAATGCAGGAATTCCGAAAAATCAGCAAAGAGCAAAGGAGGAAATTGTATGAACTGGATTTGGGTTTGGGCAGCCGTTATTGCCGTTGCGCTTATCGTTGAAATCGCAAGCGTTCAGCTATTGTCAATCTGGTTTGCGCTCGGAGGCGTTGTTGCTCTTATTCTTTGCCTGTTCAGCGTGTCGCCTGCGGTTCAAATTACTGTTTTTATTGCAGTTTCCGTTATTTCCCTTTTGGTTTTCTGGCCGATTGCAAGAAAAATAAATAAAAAGGGATATGTTAAAACGAATGCAGACCGCTATATCGGAATGAAAGGCATTGTTACTCAAAGCATATCAAATCTTGATGCAACCGGTCAGGTTAAGGTTGATAATCAAATTTGGACTGCAAGAAGCAAAGGCTCGGACAATATACCCGTCGGCACGGTTGTTACGGTTGAAAAAATTGAAGGCGTTAAGCTTATAGTTGACGCCGCAGAACAAAATAATTAATTATAAAAAGGAGAAAAAATATGAAGGGCTTTATTATCATTTTGTTTATCTTGGTAGTAGTTATCATCTTTTTACTTTCAAACATCAAGGTTGTTCCGCAGTCAAAGGCGTATGTTATTGAAAGACTCGGAAAATATTTAACAACCTGGGACACGGGTATTCATGTTAAAATCCCGTTTATTGACAGAATTGCAAAAGCCGTTTCGCTCAAAGAGCAAATAGTTGACTTTGCTCCTCAGGCGGTTATCACAAAGGATAATGTTACTATGAAAATAGACACGGTTGTTTTCTTTGCAATCACAGACCCAAAGCTTTATTGCTACGGTGTTGAAGCTCCTCTTGCAGCTATTGAAAACCTGACTGCAACAACGCTTCGTAACATCATCGGCGAGCTTGAGCTTGACGCAACTCTTACTTCAAGAGATACTATCAACACAAAAATCAGAGCTATCCTTGACGAAGCAACAGATCCGTGGGGAATCAAGGTTAACCGTGTTGAGCTGAAAAACATTCTTCCTCCTAAGGAAATTCAGGATTCAATGGAGAAGCAGATGAAGGCAGAGCGTGAACGCCGCGAAGCCATTCTTCGTGCAGAGGGCGACAAGCAGAGCCGTATCCTTGAAGCACAGGGCTTTAAGGAATCAAAAATCCTTGAAGCAGAGGCAGAAAAGCAATCCGCCATCCTTCGTGCAGATGCAGTTCGCGAGCAGAAAATCCGAGAGGCAGAGGGCGAGGCACAGGCAATTCTGAAAATTAAGCAGGCTGAGGCAGACGGTATCAGAATGATTAACGAAGCAAATCCGTCTGACGCAGTTGTTAAAATTAAATCGCTTGAAGCATTTGCAAGTGCGGCAAACGGCAACGCAACAAAAATCATTATTCCGAGCGAAATTCAAGGCCTTGCAGGTCTTGCAGACGGAGTTGCCGAAACGGTTAAGGGTGCTAAATAAGCAAATGGTATTCATCAGCGTGCGAAGGCTCATCAGGCTTTCGCACGCTTTTCTTTTCCTTTTTTCGCTTTTTTTCAATTAATATGCGCAAGTATTTAATTAAATTTCAAAAAAATGTTGAAAAAGTTTTGCGAATAGGTTATTATAATATGGCAAGGGGGTACTTTTATATGAAAGTTAAATCAAAACTCGATACAGTAAATAAAATTTTAGCAGTAATTCTTGTTATAACATTTATTGCGCTTATTCTTGTTGTTTCTCTTTATAAAGGTGATTCGGAAAACACAGAAACAAGCGCAGGTGCAACCGATGATGTAGTTACAATTGATGAATTTGTTGCAGGTACATACGGCGGAGTTGAATTCTCATCTGTTGAAGATGTTGTTAATTATTATGTTGAAGCTTATGACTACACAAAAACCTTAACTGCAAGCTACACCGCAGAGGGCAATGCACACACATTATATAAGCTTCTCGGCGAAGAATCTTTAAATGTTGAAAATCTTCTTGTTGAGGGCAAATCAAACTCTATGATTGACAGCCTCGTTCCCGGAATCGTTGGCGGCTTGTTCAAGGGCGGCGTTAAAGCGCTTCCTCCTAACGGAAACATCGACCCAACTCTTGATGCGGTTACCGACAAGAAAATTGATGTAACAAAATCTCTTCTTACTCCTGATGATGTTCTTATGGCGAATGTTAAAGATAACGGCGATGGCACTATTGACATCACAATTCAGCCAAAAGAGGTTATCCTTTCAATGCCCGCACAAGATTCTCAGGGTAAATTCTTCAACACTCTCGGCGATATTTCATCTGTTGTAAATTCAATCAGCGCTCTCTCGTTCTCTCAGGGCACAATTGAAGAAAACTTTGTTGTTGCATACAGAGGCGGCTCAGGCGTTGTAACTATTGACACTGCAACAAAAGAAATCGTTAAGGGCGACTACACAATGCTTGTTCATATTGATGTTCAGCACGCAAATGTTGCAGTTCTTAAAGACAAGTCTGCTTCACTTGATATCGTTTATAAAAACACCTTCCCGGCATCAGATGAATATCTTGCAGAAAAAGGCTTCACAAGAGGCTGATTAGAATAAAAACATCCGCTGTCAAAAAATATTGGCGGCGGATTTTTATTTCTCTCAAAAGCAAACAAATAACACTTGACAAACGCAAACTAATATATTAAAATGTTTAGGCATCGGAAATGTGAACGGTAACGCTCTTCGGAGCTTTACATATAAAAACAATCCGCTTTTGCGGTTGATATATAACAATAATGCGGGCAACCGCTTAATATATATCAATAACGGCAGAAATGCCTTTATATATAAATTCAACGCAACCGATATCCAAAGTTGCTTTTAATAAAGAGGCAAAGCAGAGCAATGCGAATACTATGAGCAGTGCGACAATTTTGCAAGAGGGCGAGCAAAGCAGTCTTTATCCCCAACTTCGCCTTTATTTCAACTTAATATTTTTTATCGAGGTGTAACTCAGTTTGGCTAGAGTGCCTGCTTTGGGAGCAGGATGCCGCAGGTTCAAGTCCTGTCACCTCGACCATAAAAAGCAGATACCATTTCGGGTATCTGCTTTTTATTATTTATATAAAACAGGACTTGAACCTGAGAAGGTCTTAGCGTTAATAAAACAGTCCAGTGGACTGTTTTTAGCGAAGAGCGGTGAGGTGGGTACTGTTGCGTTAGCAACGGTCACCGAACCATTAGTATGCAAGGCAAAGCCGTAGCAGACGGCAAGACTGTCACCTCGACCAACGAGAGCAGGTTTCGTACCTGCTCTTTATCTTTTGTTTGTAATTTATTTAATATGTGCTATAATAGTATTTAACTAGTCAATGAAGAGAAATTTAAACTCTTCATTGACTAACAAAGGAGAGTATAAAATGAAAAAGTATAAAAGATGGGGTTCTTTATTTCTGTCATTGGTTTTGATTGCTTCGGTATTTTCCGGCTGCGGTGCAAACGGAAAAAGCATTATGACGGACACATACTCCGAATATGAAAACTTAGCCTCTGACTGCACGGTAACAAGCAGTGATGGGAAGCAGATTAGCGGCTTTAAGCTGAAAGGCAAGGCAGAGCAAAACCAATATGTAACGGTTGATTTAGGAAAAGAAACGGCATTTAACACCGTTGTCCTTAAAGAAAACGGAAAAAAGGTTACGCTTTTTCAAATCTACGGCAGTAACGATGCCGAAAAGGACTATGAATTCTTATATCAAGGCGACTGCATAGAGGGCGGACACACCTGCTTTTTAGGTGATGTTAATTTCAGATATCTGCGAATTTTCGTTAACCAGGCGTCAGGAAGCTTTAAGCTTTATGACATAGGGGTTTACAACATAAAAAGCGACACGGCATCGGATTTGCGAGTTACCTCTTATCTTATTGTAAATGAAATAAACGAGGAAACCGATTTTTCAATGCTTGACGGCATTACCGATATTATTTTGTTCGGCACGGCAAAGTATGATAAAAACGGAAATATATATTTTGTTGACTCAGACGGAAACGAAACAGACGAGAAATATTTTGCAGACAGAGTGAACATTCTGCGCAAGGCGATCGGAGACCGAGAAATCAATATTCTTTCCGACATTGCAATGCCATACGGCAACGACAATGCAGATATTATTTCAATGCTTAGCCCCGAAAATGTTGACAACACGGTTTCAAGCATTAAGGAATTTATATATAAATATGATTTTGACGGCTTTGATTTGGATTACGAATTTCCAAACAGTAAAAACGAATGGAAGCAGCTTAACACATTTTTACGAAAGTTAGACGCCGAAATGCCCGACAGACTTATATCTCTTGCCATTGCGCCTTGGGATTTACAGTTTGACGAAGATGTTATTAAAATCATCGACCGTGCAGAGGTTATGCTTTACGATATGTTTACCGCACACGGATATCATTCAATTTTCCCCGTTACCGTAAACGGAATTGATAAAATGCTTAAAGGCGGATTTGTGCCGAATCAGCTTGACCTGGGCGTTCCTTTTTATTCGCGACCGACAAACCGCCTTACATATTGGGGCAACTATAATCAATTTGAGGGCAAATTAGATAAATACACAAATTTGATTTATTTTAATGACTTTGACCATTCCGGAAATCCGATGACTGCTCCGCAATATATTAATTCGGTGCAAATGATTTCGGATAAAACCGCCTTTGCAATTGACAGGAGCTTGGGCGGAATTATGGTTTGGCATATGACCTGCGACTTGCCGTATTCAAACGAGCTTTCTCTTTTCAGAGCAATTAATGACACAAAAGCCGCAAAGCAGAGCTGACAGCTTAAACAGTAGCATAACAATTGACTGCGTTACCGAAATGTTTTTGCCCCTGCACTTTCTATTGATGAAAATCAGGCGAATGGCAAAAAAGAATGCTTGAATACCAAATGCTTACAAACGGTTACACGCTTGAATGTGCAAGGCAAAGAGGCATAATTGAAACGGGTTGGAAAATATTTACCTCAATGCAGATATAATTATTATATATCAAAACGGTGGTGGGAAAATGATTTATACAAATTGGATGTCATATATAAAGGATGATGTTAAGCTTACAAGGCTTGTTATCCCCGGAGCGCATAATGCAGGAAGCTACGGTATGAGCGCAATGGCAGAATGCCAAAGGGATAATCTTTTTGTTCAGTTTGAGCATGGTATTAGGCAGTACTGCCTGCGCTTAAACACAAACAGAAGGGGCGAAATAGTTTTAGCCCACGGAATAACAAAGGGAGATTTGTTTGAAAATGCTCTTAAAGACATAAAGAAGGCGTTGGATATGTATCCCGAGGAGTTTATTCTTTTGGATATCAGGGAATATTATCCGCAGAAATTCGGTCCGATAACGCTAACCTATAAGGCAGATAAAAATAAGGTTGACGCTTTGCTAGAAAAATATATTCAGCCGGAAAAATATGCGTTTTGCAGCTTTGAGCACATAAGCGAGGTAACCGTTGGAGATATAAGAAGAAGCTCAAAAAGATACATATTAATTAATGACAACGAGGATTATAAATTCAGCAAAAACTGCGAGCAGATTTTGCCGTGGGAAAAGGCAGTTAACGGTGCAAGGGCTGAAAAATTCGCAAGCGAAACACTGCGTTTTTTTGATGATTACAAAACAGACGGACTTTATTGGTTTCAAACCCAGCAAACTCCTAATCTCGGCACAGAAATCGGAGTAACAACTCCTGCAAGGCTTGATGATGATTTAGTGAAGCATTTTGACACAATCATAAACGGCATTGCTTCAACGCCCCGTTATCTTGAAAGGTCAAATATCATTGCCGGCGATTTTATGACACGCAATTATTCAAAGTCAAGGGCTATACTCAAGCTTAATTTGCTTAAAGGAAATGTTAAGCCTGAGCTTGAAAAGGAATACGAAGAGGGATTGGTATAAAAATGGAGATAACTGTTCTTGGGAAATACGGCCCTTACGGAAAAGCGGGAGGCGGCTGCACAAGCGGATACCTTGTTAAAAACGGCGAGGACTGCATTGTTCTTGATATGGGAAGCGGAACGCTTTCGAGGCTTTGCGCCGCTGTTGATATAAGAAGAATTAGGCACATCTTCATATCGCATCTTCACTTTGACCACACAAGCGACCTGCTTGTTTTGAAATATCTGCTTGAAGATCTATCGCAAAATGTTAATATTTACACACACCGTGAGAGCTCGCCATGGTATGATATTCTTTTCGATCATCCAAATTTTAATGTAATCAACATTGATGAAAGCACGGTTGTTAATATCGGCTCAATGGAGCTTCGCTTTTTACCGATGAAGCACACGGTTACGGATTATGCAATTATCATCAAGGGCGAAAAATCAGTTTGCTACACGGGCGACACCCTATTTAACGATAATATTTTGAAATGCTTTGAGGCAAGCAGTCTTGTTCTTGCAGATTGCAGTAAGCCAAAGGGCTTTCTCGGTCCTCATATGAATATTGATGACGCAGTTCGGCTCTCAAAGCAGTTTCCGAAAACGCAGATAATAGCAACTCATCAATCGCCGGATTACAATCCAAAGGACGATTTGGAAGGCACAGGAATTATCAGCGCCGAGGAAGGAAAAACATATACTGTTTAAGCAAGCGAGATAAATCCGAATAAGTTTTTTATGAACGGATTTTCCGCTATG
>UQSH01000036.1 GCA_900543795.1 uncultured Oscillospiraceae bacterium
GTTCGGGCAGCGCTAATTCATCATATTCCATTATTCTTATGATTGTTTTGATAGGTGTTATGTATTTCATTATGATTCGCCCGCAGAAAAAGCGCCAAAAGGAAGAGCAGGAGATGAGAAATTCTCTTGAAATCGGCGATGAAATCATCACAATCGGCGGAATTGTCGGCAGGGTTGTTACAATCAGAGAAGAGGATCTGATTATTGAAACAGGTGCAGACAGAACAAAAATGAAAATTCAACGTTGGGCTGTAAACACAAATAAAACAAAGGTTGAACAGCACAGAAAAGAGGTTGAAGCCGCAAAAGAGGCCGCAAAGAGCAAAAAGGAAAAGAAAGCCAAGGAAAAGGAATCAAAGGAAGAGCCCAAGGTTCTTACCGATGATGAAAACAAATAATTTAATATAAGCTCAAGTTATAAATTTATACTCCTTTGAATATCCTTTAATGGATAGCAAAGGAGTTTTTTTATGAAAAAAATTAAAACCTCATTCGACAGGAATTTATTTATCAATTATTTTTTAAGAATTATCATGGTCTCCGGTATTTGTGTTATATTACTAAGCCTTATATCGTCTTTTGCCGTTTATAAGCTCGATGCCGATATAGTGTATCTTCAATACATATCAATCATTACGGCTTTGATAACAGCTTCAATTACAAGCTATATTTCCGTTAAGCCGTTTAAAAACAACGGATTTGTTTTAGGAATAATATCGTCTGTTCCGTTAATAATCTATTCGCTTATTAATTTGATTGTTAATCATTCAAATGTATTAATATTCATTGTTAAGATTTTTTTGGTAATAATTTCAGGTGGATTATTCGGATTGCTTTCAGTAAAAAATAATAAGAAGATAAGGATAAAATAATGGAAATTACCGAACTTACCGAAATAAATGAAAAAGAGGATAAAAAGAGCCCTGCCGAAATTTTCAAGGAAAATAAAACTGCTTTTTATTCAGTCTTATTTTATTCAGCAGGACTTATATTAGGTGCGTTTATTTATACTAAATATTCAGGCGAAGGGCTAAACGAGCTAATAAAGACGCTTAACAGCACGGAATTTCTAACTTCTTTTATTAATAATTTAGGCTTTTATTTTTTGGTTTATGCAGTAACCGTTTTGCTCGGAATATGCCTTGTCGGCTTTCCTTTAATACAGATTATACCGTTGATTTTAGGCATTCAATGCGGACTTGAATCGGCTTATTATTACATAAATTTCCAGATAAAAGGCTTTGGTTATAATCTTTTAATGATTGCACCCTTTGTTTGCTCCTTTTTAACCTTAATTATATTTACTATTGAAATAAGCTATGAGCTGAGCAAAAGCATATATAATATTACTGTTAATAAGAATTTTGAAGGAGAAAAAATAGATTATAAAAAATATTTGAAGAAATATCTTATTTATGCCCTTATAGCAGTTGCCGTTGCACTGATAAATTCGGGTGTAACTGCGGCTTTATCCGGCATTATTTCTATTTGAATTCCTTGTTAAGAGGATTGGACTCTATTGCTTTTTTTGCGGCGTCCTGCGTTATATGTGTATATATTTCCGTCGTTCCCAAGTTTTCATGTCCTAAAATCTCTTTTAGCAAAAGCAAATCAACATTTCCGTGCTGATACATAAGCGTTGCGGCAGTGTGTCTTAACTTATGAACTGATAAGCCTCTATCGCCGAGACCTGCTTTATCAAGATAAGAATATACGATATGCTGAACTGTTTTCGGGCTTATGCGTTGATTTCTTGAGCTTAAAAACAAAGCCTTATCCTTAACTCCGTCATTAGGCCTTTTTTTCATATATTCAGCAATTGCTTTCAGGCAGGCATTATTCAAATATACCGTTCTTTCTTTGTTTCCTTTACCGGTTATTACAAGGCTGCCGTCTGCCTTTATATCGTTATAATCTATTGAAACAAGCTCTGAAAGCCGCATTCCACAGTTTAGAAACAATGTTACGATTGCATAATCTCTTTCCTTATACGGTCCGTCAATAACAGACAAAAGCCTTTGAGCCTCTTCAAGAGTAAGATATTTAGGCAATGATTTTTTGCTTTTCGGTATATCAAGGTTTTTCATAGGATTATAATCCAAAAGGCCTTGATTATCTGTTATGTAAATAAAAAAGCGTCTTATTGCTATAACCCTTCTTGCGCGTGTGCTTTCGTTGTTTTTTCGAACATTTTTGCAGTAAACAAGGAATTTATATGCGTCATTAAGAGTTATTTTTTTTATGAAATCAATATCAATAGGGGAGATATCTATTTCATCATTAGGCGTATCATTAGAAACAAGTCCTTTTTCCTTTGCAATAAATCGAAAAAATGTTCTTAAATCAGAGGCATATTCAATAACAGACAGCTCCGAATGACCTTTGATTGCTTCAAGATAAAGCAGATACTGCTGAATTATCTGCGGTAATTGCGAAAATTCTTCCTTTCTCATTTTTATAGTCCTTTCTGTGAAACAGTTTCACAATGAATTATTTTAATAATAGTTGCAGGGAATAAGAGCTTTTGCGTATTAATTTATAATCAAATCTGATTAATTCAAAGGTTAAAGCATAATATCCCTTGTATTGTATTAATCGCTATCAAATTTTCAAAAGAAAAATAATTAATAGTATTTTATCAATTGTAATTAACAGCTATCAATTGTAAGGAATATTATAATATATAGTATAATAGTAAGAAATAAAATGAAAAAAATCATCAATTAAATTAAATAGAAATAATTCAATAATATATCAGGTTATTCGGAAATGCAGCAAAACGCCTGAATTATCCACAAATTTATTTATTTTTTAATTTTAACTCCCCTATATTGCACAAAATATTAATTTTGTATAATTGTAGCAAATTTTTTAAGGCAAGTCAAGAGGCTATTCCCCTCGGCTTGCCTTAAAGTATAATTTTTTGTGTTTATCGTTTTTTTTAGCAAAAACAAGTTCAATCCTCTGTTAATGCACTGAAAGCCTCTCTTATTGTTCTAACCGGAATTATATCTGCATTTATTTTTAAATTCTTTGAAAGGCTTTTATAATTATTAAACGGAATTATACATTTTTCAAATCCAAGCCTGTAAGCCTCCTGAACTCTTTGCTCGCAACAGCTTACCGCTCTAATCTCCCCTGCCAATCCTATTTCTCCAAAAGCGATAACATTATCATTTATAACAATATCCTTTAATGATGAAACAAGAGCCATTGCAACAGTTAAATCGGCAGCGGGTTCGTCGAGCCTTAATCCGCCGACAACATTAATATATGTATCCATTGAATTAAAGAAGTATCCTGCTCGTTTTTCAAGTACAGCAAGCAGCATTGCCATCCTGTTATAATCAAAGCCTGTGCTCATTCTTCTCGGTGTTCCGAAGCCTGTTGCGGTAACAAGTCCCTGCACCTCTGCGAGAATTGGTCTTGAGCCCTCCATAATGCACGCAACGCAGGTTCCGCTTGCGTTTTTAGGTCTGCCGGAAAGCATCATCAACGACGGGTTTTCAACCTCTTTAAGACCATCCTGCTGCATTTCAAAAACGCCTATTTCATTAGTTGAACCAAATCGGTTTTTTACGCTTCTTAATAATCTGTAAGAATAATTTCTTTCACCCTCAAAATATAAAACCGTGTCAACTATGTGTTCAAGCACCTTCGGACCGGCAATTGCACCGTCCTTATTTACATGACCGACAACAAAAATCGGAATACCTAAGGATTTTGCGGTGCGCATAAAAATATTTGTACATTCCCTAACCTGAGTTACAGAGCCTGCCGAGGATGAGCATTCATCAAGAATCATTGTTTGAATTGAATCAATAATAACCAAGTCGGGCTTTTCGCTTCTTATATTTTCAATTATACTGCCAACATCTGTTTGGGCAAGTATTCCTAAATTGGAGGTTGTTACTCCAAGACGATTTGCCCTCAGCTTGATTTGATTTGCCGATTCCTCTCCGCTGACATATAAGATACTTTTGTTTTTGCCGATATATTGACAGGCTTGAAGAAGAATTGTTGATTTACCTATTCCGGGATCTCCGCCTATTAAAACAAGGCTTCCCTCAACAATTCCGCCGCCGAGCACTCTGTCAAGCTCTTTGATACCCGTAGAAATACGCTTTTCAACATCCTCTGTTATGTCTTGAAGCTTCATAACAGGTTGAAGCGAAAAAGCTCTTTTAGAGGATTTTATTGCCGTTTGAGGAGCTTCCTCGTTCATAGTATTCCATTCGCCGCAGCCAGGGCATTTTCCATACCATTTTGCGCTTTCATATCCGCATTGCGAGCAAACAAAAAGTGATTTCAATTTAGCCATTTTTATTCTCCGTTCAAGCTGTTAATATAAAATATCATTGCTCCAAATATTGATTAATTCCGTAAGCTATAACGCATGCAAGCTTGTTTTGATATAAATCATCTTTAAGCAGCTTGTTTTCCTCATAATTGCTCATAAAGCCGCATTCAACCATAACTGACGGTGATTGTGCGTTATAAAGTATATAATAACTGTCGTCTGACTCCTTATTAATGCGAGTGTTGTTTTTTTGAAGATATACCTTATCATAAAGCAAAATACTGTCTGCAAGGATTTTGCTTGATTTTTCGTTTGCCGTGTACCAGACCTGCATCCCCCATTGCGATGTATCGGGAAAATGATTTTGATGAATCGAAACAAGGATCGAATTATCAATACTGTTTACAAAATCAAGACGGTTATATAAATCGGATCTGCTTCTGTTTTCTCCTTGCTTATAAAATTCGGAATCATCATCTCTTATTAGCTTGCAGCTAATGCCGCAAACATTTAGAAAATCATAAAGCTTTAATGCAATTGAAAGATTAATATCCTTTTCAAGTGTTCCGTCCTCGGCAACTGTTCCTGCATCTACTCCTCCGTGTCCTGCGTCAATAATAATACATTTTCCCATTAAGCTGTAAAGCGAATTAACGGTTATTTTTTTGCTGAATAACGCATTAAAGGAGAAACACGCAACAAAGGTGAAAACAACAGTTAAGAGAATTATCAGAGATTTTTTCATAAAACCACCAATAATTTTTATGCTTAAATTATATATTATATTGCACTTATTATCAATAAAATATTGCAAAATTTGTTTATCAGGGATATAATTTAGACATAAAAATCAGAGGTGAAGAGTATGAAAATAGTTAATCTTGATTCGGCAACAACAAATCCCGGGGATTTAAGCTGGGATTTTCTTAATAAATATGCAGAAGAGGTTTGTATTTATGAAAGAACTGCACCTGATGAAATAATCAGTCGTGCCAAGGGTGCGGAAATTTTAATAATAAATAAAACGGTTTTAGGCGAAAACGAATTAAAAGCACTATCTCCCGAGCTCAAATATATCGGTCTTCAATCAACGGGATATAATGTTGTTGATTGCAAAGCGGCATCAGAACTCGGAATAACTGTTTGCAACATTCCCTCTTATTCAACTAATGCGGTTGCACAACAGGTTTTTGCGTTTATTCTGCATTTTGCCAATGAGGTTAAACTTCATTCGGATTCAGTCCACGCAGGCGATTGGTGTGCATGCCCGGATTTTTGCTATTGGAGGTCTCCCCTCTTTGAGCTTGACGGAAAGGTGCTTGGAATAATCGGCTTTGGCTCAATAGGAAAAAGGGTTGCTGAAATTGCAGAAAGCTTCGGTATGAAGGTTCTTATTAATTCACAAAGCAAAAAGGATTTAAGCGCATACAAAAACGCAAAGCAAACAAGCCTTGAAAAGCTTTTTGAGGAAGCTGATTTTGTAACCTGCCATTGCCCTCTTACTGCTCAAACAACGGGATTGATTAACAAAGAAAATCTTGAAAAAATGAAAAGCACCGCTTATTTGATTAATACATCACGAGGCCCTGTTGTTGATGAAAGTGCTCTTGCAGATGCTTTAAACAACGGAATTATTGCTGGAGCGGCGCTTGATGTATTAAAAACGGAGCCTGCCGATGCCGAAAATCCTCTTTTAACTGCTAAAAACTGCATTATAACTCCGCATATTGCCTGGGCAGCAAGGGAAACAAGAGCAAGACTTCTTGGCGTTCTTGAAGAAAATCTCAAATGCTATCTTGAAGGAAATGTGCAAAATAAAGTT
This sequence comes from uncultured Oscillospiraceae bacterium, assembly GCA_900543795.1. Taxonomy (GTDB): domain Bacteria; phylum Bacillota; class Clostridia; order Oscillospirales; family Acutalibacteraceae; genus Eubacterium_R. Next base: position 6,123 of record UQSH01000036.1, read on the forward strand.
AATTAATTATTGACAATCACATCAATTTAATGTATTATATTGAGTGTTCGCTGGTGTGGCGAAATCGGCAGACGCAAGGGACTTAAAATCCCTCGGTAGCAATACCGTACCGGTTCAAGTCCGGTCACCAGCACCAAGGGATACCCAATAGGGTATCCCGATATTTTTAAAAGCCGGCGTGATGGAATTGGCAGACGTGCCGGACTCAAAATCCGGTCCTGGCGACAGGGTGCGGGTTCGACCCCCGCCGCCGGCACCATATTGGAACGCAAGTATTGATACGATACTTGCGTTCCTTTTCTTTTTATAAAAAACACTTGGCGCAAGGCTTTTCGGCACTTTTGAAAATGAAATTAGTTTCATTGTATCAAAATTTACTACACAAAAATCGAAGTTGGGTGACTCCAACCCACCGATTTTTTACACCTGCAAATCATAATGAAACTTTTCTTGAAAGAATAATTTCATTGTGACCGAGATTAGTTTCATCGTGCCAGAGAATAGTTTCATTGTCATTGAAAAATGCGGTATTTAGTGATATAATGTACTAAATCAAAAACTTTTACTGATGAAACGAGGTGAGCATTGTGGCAGAAAAGAAAGAAAAAAGATACGTGAGCGATAATGCTCAACTTATGGAAGAATGGGATTGGGAAGCAAATAACCGAATAGGGCATAATCCAAGCAACCTTCTTCTCGGTAGTAATAAACGAGCATACTGGATCTGTTCTGATTGTGGTCATCGATGGAATTCGATAATCGCAAACAGAGCAAAAGGTAATGGTTGCCCCATATGTGCCCGAGCTAAAATTGGTAAAGGCAAAATAGTTTCAGCAATTAAGAAAAGTGGCACTCTCGCCGAAAAGTATCCACAAATAGCATCCGAATGGGGAATCCAGAACGAATTGACTCCTCAAGATATTTCTCCTGGTAGTAATAAGGTGTTTTGGTGGATTTGCCCTAAAGGACATTCATATAAATCTGCTGTCTCAAATCGGGTGCAAGGACGAGGCTGTCCTATTTGTGCAGGCAAGAAAGTATTAAAGGGATATAATGATTTATTTACTTTATTTCCATTTACTGAGGAAATATGGGATTTTTCTCGCAACGTTGGAATTAACCCGGAAACTTGTGCTAGAAAAAGTCACAAAGTTGTATATTGGAAATGCACCGAAGGGCATGAATGGAAAGCAAAAATCAGCCATGTTACAGATGGACACACTTGCCCGTATTGTGCTGGTCAACGAGCAATTATCGGAACCAACGATATTAAAACCACTAACCCAGAACTAGCTGAAGAATGGGATTATGAAAAAAATACTGTCTCAATAGAAACTGTTATGCAATCAAGCGGTAAAAAGTATTGGTGGAAATGTTGCCATGGACATTCATGGCAAGCGACGGCAGCACATAGAAATGCAGGAGAAGGATGCCCGATTTGTGCTAGTTCCTTACGCACATCTTTCCCTGAAAAAGCAGTTCTCTATTATGTTGGTCAAAAGTTTTCAGATACCATCGGGAATTATCGAAGTATTGATTTGTCACCATATGAATTAGATGTATTTTTGCCCTCAATTAATACCGGTATAGAATATGATGGTGAGTTTTATCACCAAGATATTAGCAGGGATATATCAAAGGATGAATTGTGCAATAAATTAGGAATACGGCTTTTTCGTATACGAGAGCCCAATTGTCCATCATATCCAACCACTGCAAAATTCTTTTATTTAAATGATTTATCAACAACCTCTATGGACAAAGTTCTAATAGATATTCTCAAATTAATTGGTGTTCCTTTTGAAAAAGGTTTTGTAGATATAAACCGAGATCGATCAAGAATCGAAGAATTGCGTGTACACACAAGTATCGCCAATTCTTTTGGTGAACTGTATCCGCATTTAGTTTTAGAATGGAACACTGAGCGCAATGGAAGTCTGACGCCATATAGTGTAACCAAATCCAGTGGACGAAAGGTGTGGTGGATTTGCAACAACTGCGGTCATGAGTGGGAATCAATTGTCGCCAACAGAGCAAAAGGGTCTGATTGTCCCGCGTGTGCAAAAGCAACCGCAAGTAAGCGCGCGATTGACAGAGAAAGAAAAAAGAAGGCATCAAAATAGTAATTGGTTGAATTAGTCCGAAAGTTGCATTCCTTGTGTAACCCAAAAACAAAAAAGCCACTTTTGCAACCCGACGCAATCCGTATCAAAACATGCGTTATAATTCAAAAAAGCAGAACGGTATTTTTACTGTTCTGCTTTTTTTATTGTCCTTCAACATTTTAACCAATTAACATAATAATTTTATTTGTAAAATTAATTAGTATTTTTATTTTATGAATACGCATAATAACTAAAAAGATTAAAGGATATGTTATTATGCAGTCTATTTGGCAAAATACTGTTAAAATGCCCGATTTTCCAAGCTTGAATCACGATTTAAAAACAGATGTGTTGATAATCGGAGGAGGAATTGCAGGTATTTTAACTGCGTATTTTCTCAAAGAAAATGGTATTAATTGCGTGGTTTGTGAAAAGGAAAGAATATGCGGTAATACAACAAAAGATACCACGGCTAAAATTACTTATCAGCACGGGCTTATTTACAGTAAAATCGCAAAGGAATTTTCACTTGAAACGGCAGGACTTTATCTTAAAGCAAACGAAGAAGCATTTAGAAAATACGCCGAATTATGTGCCAATATAGATTGTGATTACGAAATCAAAGATAATTATGTTTATTCAACAGATAACAGAGAAGCTCTTGAAGAGGAGCTTTCCGTTCTTAAAAGAATTGATTATGACGCTAAATTTTGCGAGAATATTCCGTTGCCTATTCAAACGCAGGGTGCGATAAAATTTAAGAACCAAGCGCAATTTAACCCTTTGAAATTTCTTTCTGTAATTACAAAGGGACTTAATATTTATGAAAACACATTTATTCATGAAACGGGAAATAATATTGCAATTACCGATAAAGCAAAAATAGAAGCAAAAAACATAATTGTTGCAACACATTTTCCCACTATTAATAAACACGGCTTTTATTATCTGAAAATGTATCAGCACCGCTCATATATGCTTGCGCTTGAAAATGCGCAGAATCTCAACGGAATGTATGTTGACGAAAGCAAAACGGGAATGACATTCAGAAACTATAAAGGCTATTTAATTTTAGGCGGCGGCGGACACAGAACAGGTAAAGACGGCGATAATTGGAAGGAGCTTGAAAGCTTCGCCTCAATTCATTACCCGAGTGCAGATGTGAAATATATGTGGGCAGCTCAGGATTGCATAACCCTTGACGGTATGCCTTATATAGGAAAATATTCGGCAAGAACGAATAATTTGTTTGTTGCAAGCGGTTTTAATAAATGGGGTATGACGGGCTCAATGCTTTCTGCAATGATTTTAAGTGATTTGATTTCGGGAAAGGAAAATGAATATGCAGAAATTTTCAACCCGTCAAGAAGTATTTTAAGACCACAGCTTGCCGTTAATGGCTTTGAAGCGGTTAAAAACCTCTTAACTGTGTCAAAAAAGCGTTGTCCGCATTTAGGATGTGCACTAAAATGGAACAAGGCTGAACATTCATACGATTGCCCTTGCCACGGTTCAAGATTTTCAAAAAGCGGAAAGCTACTTGATAATCCTGCAAACGGAGATTTAAAAATGTAATTATCCGACAGCCTTTGATTTAATTTTTTCGTATATTTCAACTATTTTAAATCTAATTTCATATTTGTTGTTTGAATTAATAAGCTTAATTTCCTCATCGGATAAAACCTCATTAATTTCATCATCGGATACTGACGGCAAACAAATTGCAGGAAACATTACGCACCACCAATTTTTTCCCTTTGCCTCCCCTATTTCGATTTTTAAAGCGTTGTAAATTCCGCTTGGAAGTGTTATTTTTTCATATTCTCTTGTGTTAAAATACTCCTTATCGACTGTTGCTTTTACGGAATAATCAAAACCGTTTTCGTTAATACATTTTTGAGCGACCTGTTCAAAAAAATATAAATTTTCAGAGCAGATATTAATTGCCTCTTCAACGGAACTACACTCTTTAAAAAGATTTTCGCCGGAAATAAGTATTTCATCTCTGACCTTGAGCTTTAGCTGCTGATCGGCTTCGGAGTTTGAATTAGCAAGAATATGGAGCCTGAAAACCTCATCGGAAATGCTTTCGCTTTTTTCTATAAAGGGTACTGTGTAGGACAAAACCATACTGATAATTAAGAATATAGGAATAAAAATTTTAACGCCTTTGTTTAAAGTCAAAATAAAAACCTGCCTTTCAAATTGATTGTTGGCAGGTTTTACTTTGTTTATTCAATTATTTTATCAACACGGCAGCCCGTTCTTGCAGGACTGCATAAGAACACCTGTCGGTATTCATCCTTTAACTCTTCAAATGCTGCCTGTGCGTCATCCTTGCTTTCAAAAATTCCGTAAACAGTCGGTCCGCTTCCGCTCATACAGGCGCCGAGTGCATTGTGCTTTCTTAAAATGTTTTTAATTTCAATTCTTTGCGGAACGTCAATAAATTGCTCAAAAACGTTTTCAAGCCTTTCGCAAATTTCAGCTAAGCTCTTATTTTGCAGTGCACAAAGCATTCCAAGCTTATCCGGAGTGTGGTTTTTACCCGATTTATCAAACTGCTCATAAGCCTTACCGGTATTGATATCAATATCAGGCTTAACGAGAACAATATAACATTTCGGCAGAGGCTTAACCTTGCTTAAAATTTCTCCTATTCCCTGTGAAAGCAATGTTCCGCCTGTTAAACAAAACGGCAGGTCTGCACCTATTTTCACACCTGTTTTACACATTTCTTCGTCGGTTAAATTTGTTTTGTAAATAGTATTAAGCGCCTTAATAACTGCCGCACCGTCTGCACTTCCGCCGGCAAGTCCTGCGGCATGAGGAATACGCTTTATAATGCTTATTTCAATTCCCCTGTTTCTGATATTATTATCCTTAAAAAAGGCTTCTGCAACCTTGTAGGCGATATTTCTGCTATCTGTCGGTATATCAGGCAAATTGCATTTAATTGTTATATCGCCGCTGCCCGTTTCCTTAACGGAAACCGTATCGTATATACCAACACTTTGCATAATCATAAATAAATCATGATAACCGTCTTTTCGTCTTGAAACGATATCAAGCATAAGGTTAATCTTGGCACAGGCCTTTACTCTAACTTCCATATTACTCCTTTATTTCATTTAAAAACTCTTCAATTCTTGCGATTGCCTTTTTTATATTTTCAATTGAATAGCAATAAGAAACCCTTATAAATCCCTCTCCGCAGTCTCCAAACGCATTTCCGGGAACAACTGCAACCTTTTTTGACATTATCAGCCTTTCGCAAAACTCCTCACTTGTTAGACCTGTTGATTTTATGCACGGAAAAACATAAAAGGCACCCTCCGGCTCAAAGCAATGAAGCCCTATTTCATTAAATCGTGAAACGGTATATCTTCTTCGCATATCATATTGAACCTTCATATTTTCAATATCACTGTCGCCGTGTCTTAAAGCTTCTATTGCGGCATACTGTGAATTTGTCGGAGCGCTCATAATTGCAAACTGATGAAGCTTTGTCATCTGCTTAATTACAGGAGAAGGACCGAGTGCATAGCCGAGTCTCCAACCTGTCATTGAATATGTTTTTGAAAAGCCATTTATAACAACTGTTCTTTCCTTCATTCCCTCTATTGAAGCTATGGAGCAATGTCCGTTTTCACAATAGGTTAACTCACTGTAAATTTCATCGGATAAAACAAAAAGATTGTGCTTAATAATTACCCTTGCAATAGACTCTAAATCTTCCCTGCGCATAACCGCTCCCGTTGGGTTGTTGGGAAAAGGCAGAATTATAAGCTTTGTTTTGTCTGTCAGCGAATTTTCAATTTCTTCAGCGGTCAGCTTAAAGCTGTTTTCTTCGCTTGTTACAAGCGGAATAACATTGCCGCCGCAGGTTTCAACTATCGGTCTGTAACAAACAAAGCAGGGCTCTGCAAGCAAAACATCGTCTCCATCGGAAATAAGCGTTCTAACCGCCATATCAATTCCCTCGGAGCCGCCTACCGTAACGAGAATTTCGCTTTTAGGATTATAATCTATATTATATTTTCTTAAATAAAAAGCTGAAATTTCATTTCGTAATGACGCAAGACCCGCATTGGCAGTGTAGCGAGTTGAGCCTTCATCCAAATAATTAATTGCGCTTGCTCTGATATGCCAGGGAGTAAGAAAATCAGGCTCCCCTACTCCGAGAGAAATAACATCGTCCATTTCCTCGGCAATAGAAAAAAATTTTCGTATTCCGCTTGGCTTTATATCAAGCAGGTTCTTGTTTATAAAATCATTATAATCTATCAAAGGGAAATGGTCCCCCTGTCGTCTTTTTTCTCTGCGTTAAAGAATACGCCCTTTTCCTTATATTTTTTAAGAATAAAGTGAGTTGCAGTTGAAACAACGCCTTCAAGCGGTGAAAGTCTTTCGGCAACAAACATCGCAACCTCGTGAAATGATTTATCTGTAACCATAACCGCCAAATCAAAGGCACCGCTCATAAGATAAACGGATTCAACCTCATCAAGCCTTGAAATTCTTTCTGCAACATCGTTAAAGCCGTGGCCGTACTTCGGTTGAATTTTAATCTCAATAAGTGCGGAAACAGTTTCGCTGTTTGTTTTTTCAATATCAACAATAGCCTTATAGCCCTTTATAACACCGTTATCCTCAAGTGATTTAATTTCATTTTCAACATCTTGCTCGGATAATCCGAGCATAACAGATATCTCCTTATTAGTAAGCCTTGCGTTTTCTTCAATAAGACTTAATAGCTTTTCGTTCATATTAATCAAACCTTTCTTTATTCAATGGGAATTAATATAGGTGTTCTTTTGTGATAGACGGTTATAAAATCAAATCCGCATTCCTTTGCGGCAGTCATTCCCTGTTCAATTCCGAAGCCGATTTTATCAAAAAAATGAGAGTCGGAGCCGATTGTGATATATTGACCTCCAAGCTCCTTAAAGCGTTTAACGATTTGCGCATTCGGTAAAATATCCTTTAATTCGTTAAAATATCCCGAGGTGTTAATTTCAAGGGCTTTTTTATTTTTGATTATGATTGAAAGTATTTCATCAATTTGTTCGGAATATCTGCTTAAATCTACATCAATTTTGTATTTTCCCGTAATATATCTTAAAGGGTATGTTAAATGTGCAAGAGAGTCAAATTTATCCCAAATGCAAAGCTCCTTTAAGGCATTGAAATATCCTTTCAATAAATCATCAACATCATAATTATTATAGTCGAGAAAATAGAAATCCTCCATATTTTCAAGATTATGAACAGAGCCTAAAACAAAATCGTAATCATATTTTTCAAGAATACTTTCGGCAAGCGGCTTATTGTAGATAGACTGACCGAGTTCAATTCCTCTGAAAACGGTTAATTTATCCTTGAAAATACTTTGAACCCTCGTTGTGTCAAAAAACTGATTATCGCAAAGATTGTCAAAATCACAGTCCTTAGAATCTATTTCGCAATGATCTGTTATTGCAATACCCTTTAAACCGAGATTAACAGCGCTTTCGCACATTAAGGTGCAGGAATTATTACCGTCAAACGAGTGCTCGGAATGAGTATGAAGATCATAAAAATTTTTGTATTTCATAACAACACCCTTTCAAAAGATAATATATTGTATCATATTTTAAATCAAATTAAAATAATATTATTCTTTTTATTGAAAAAAATCAACTACTTTGTTATAATCTATGTAATTAAAATTCAGCAAAGCCGGATATTTATTCTGTTAAAACTTGATAATGCCGGTTTTTTGCTGATATGCGTTCTTCGGCTGCTGCAACGGAGAATATAAAAAACAATTACTGCGGCGGAAAGGCTATGTGAATTTTATGAGAGCTGTTATTACTGTTGTCGGCAAGGATATGGTCGGCATACTTGCAAAGGTTTCATCAATCTGTGCAGAAAACAATGTTAATATAACAGAGGTAACCCAGTCTATTTTACAGGATATGTTTTGTATGATTATGATGGCTGATATAACAAACTGTTCGATTGAATTTTCAGAGTTTTCCGATATTCTTGCAGAATACGGAAAAAACAACGGACTTTCCATTCATGTTATGAATGAAGATATTTTCAATTCAATGCACAGAATATAGGAGCATTTGTTTATGATAAACACTTTTGACATTCTTGAAACAATACATATGATTCAGGACGAATGCCTTGACATAAGAACAACAACAATGGGCATTTCCCTGCTTGATTGCGCAGATTCGGATATAGAAAAATCCTGTGCAAAAATTTATGATAAAATATGCAAAAAGGCAGAAAAGCTCGTTTCAACAGGCGAAGAAATTGAAAAGCATTACGGTATTCCGATTATCAATAAAAGAGTTTCCGTAACGCCTATTGCCATGCTTGCGGGAATAAGCGGCGGAGACCCGGTAAAATATGCGCTTACGCTTGAAAAAGCGGCGCAAACAATCGGTGTTAATTTTATCGGCGGTTATTCAGCACTTGTTCAAAAGGGCTTTTCAGCAGGCGACCTTGAGCTGATTAATTCAATTCCTCAAGCGCTTGCTCAAACAGAGCATATATGCTCCTCCGTTAATATCGGCTCAACAAAGGCCGGAATTAATATGGACGCAGTTAAGATAATGGGCCAAAAGATTAAGGAAGCCGCCGTGCTTACAAAGGATAATGATTGCGTTGGCGCAGGTAAGCTCGTTGTTTTCTGTAATGCCCCCGAGGATAATCCCTTTATGGCAGGTGCTTTTCATGGTGTTTCAGAGCCGGATTGCGTTATAAATGTTGGTGTTTCAGGCCCCGGAGTTGTTCGTGCGGCAGTTTCAAAATATCCTGATTACAGTATTAATGAAATTGCAGAGCTTATCAAAAAGACGGCATTTAAGGTAACAAGAATGGGTCAATTAGTAGGTGTTGAGGCATCAAAAAGACTCGGAGTTCCTTTTGGTATTGTTGACCTTTCCCTTGCACCAACTCCCGCAGTGGGAGATTCTGTTGCTCACATTCTTGAAGAAATCGGACTTGAGCAATGCGGAGGTCCGGGAACAACTGCCTGCCTTGCAATGCTTAACGATGCAGTTAAAAAAGGCGGCGTTATGGCTTCTTCAAGTGTTGGCGGCTTATCGGGAGCATTTATTCCTGTTTCCGAGGACGCAGGTATGATTGATGCGGCAAGAAGCGGAGCTTTAACTATTGAAAAACTTGAAGCAATGACGGCAGTTTGCTCCGTTGGACTTGATATGATTGTTATTCCGGGAGACACAACACCCGAAACAATCAGCGGTATTATTGCCGATGAAGCCGCTATCGGTATGGTTAACGGTAAAACAACGGCAGTCAGAGTTATCCCGGCAGTAGGAAAGAAAATCGGCGAAGAGCTTGAATTCGGTGGCTTGCTCGGATCAGGTCCCGTTATGAAGGTGAATACTAAATCCCCTGCAAAATTCATCAACAGAGGCGGTAAAATTCCCGCTCCGCTTCACAGTCTTAAAAACTGATTGCATAATAAAGTTACGACCGAAAGGCAAAAAGCTTTTCGGTCTTTGCTTTTATATAGTAAAAAAATATCCCGACAAAAGTCGGGATATTCTAATATCTGTTTATTTAAAGATAATATTTGTGTTGTTAAAGGTTAACGGCTCGTACTTTCCGTTTTCACTTATATAACACGAAGAAAGCTTAATTGAAACTGCAAAGGTTTTTCCTGAACAGGTAAATACATAACATTCAGAATTATTAACCATAACAGTTTTATTATTATATGTAATCTCAGAGTTGCTTACATCGGATGAATAGCCGATTTCCCTATAATTATCGTGAATAACCTGCTTTAAGAAAATCTTTGCATCTGCAACACTGTAATCGGGAGTTGTTGTGATTTCGTGAGGATTTGAATAAGGCTCATAATCATAAACGCCGGCAACAGTTGTTTCGTCATCAGCAACGGGAAGCACCGGAGCAACATAGTTTATCCACATAATGATGAAATAAATCATTGCCCAAATAAGAAGAATCATAATAATCATACCGAAAATCTTTTTCTTCTTATTTTCTTGAAGAATAACCTCATCCTTTTCAGGAATTGCAATCGGAACGAAGGGCTTACCTTTTTTAGCACACTTCTTTTCTGCTTTTGCATTTTTCTTTTCTATTTTCTTTACATAAGCAGCATAGGCTTTATCATTTGCCTTTGCAGCCTTAATTTCAGATTTTGACTGAAATTCATCAATCGGCGGAATAACAATAGGAGTGAATCCCGATTTGTTTGCACCCTTTTGATTTTTCTTATTTGCATCCTTAACGAATTTATCATAATCCTTAGCATGCTTTTTTTCAGCTTTGGCAGCGGCCTTTTGAGAGGCCTGTTCAGCTTTGGCAGCCTTTTTTTGAGCCTTAGCTTCTTTCTTTGCGAGCTTTGTTTCTTTACTCAAGGCAATACCCTCCTTATAAAGTCTATCAGTAGTATAACATTATTCAAATCAAATTTCAACAAAAAAATTAAATTTGATTAGTAAAAATATGAACAAATTGTAAAAAATGAAACAAATGCGAACTCTTAACAAAAAGGCTCATTCAAAAGAATGAGCCTTAAATGTCATTCGTGTCCGAAAAAGAACTGGGCAAAAACTGAGAAATATTTAGTCTTTAATTAAAAATTATCACTTCTATGTTGCTCGCTTAAGAAATGCGGTTTGGAATCATCTTCAGGATACAGAAAATCACTAAATTCTTGAGGACCTATTTCCATCAACTTATTCAATTCCTGTTTGTTCAAGAGAACTACTTGAAGGCAAGCAACTGTTTTAAGTAAACCTGTTTTACAACGTAAAGCGGCAGTCGTTTCAAGAATTTGCGGGAACTCAATGAAAGCTGCTATCATTTCGTCATTTGGATCATCATTTTCCCATTCAAAACTATGTGCATATGTAATATGCGTTTTGTTAAAATACGCAAAAGTCGCAACCACGAGCAATTTGTTATGATACCAATTCAGAATTTCCTTATCAGTCAAATCAACATTGGGTGCAACAAACATCATATATTCATTATATAACCCAACAGTATTCTGTATTGCCGGCATTTTATAATCGCTCGCACCCATCGTTACTAATTTCCAAAAACTATATTTATCATTTGGTTTGTATAACAATACATCAATATGCAATCCATTGTCCGCTATCGGATGCAAAACGATACAATCGTCTTGTGCAAAATAAGTATCACAATGTTTAATTAACTTTTCCATTTCTTTTGTTTTCATAATTTCACTCACTTTGAGTTTATTATAGCATAAATGCGGCGAAGTCGCAAGTATAAGTGAAATCGTGCTATCGCACGGTAAAATCAAAGGCTTTCGCCTTTGGTGAAATATTTTGCTAACGCAAAATGTGAAATTAAATCCACCCACCGACGCAGCGATTTCACTCGAGCGAAGCGAGAATTTCACATTGCGAAGCAATATTTCACCCACCCGTTAGGGTGGATTTAGTTGAAAAAAGGGTTCTATAATAAATGTTGGGGTAGGAATACCTCAACATTTATTTTTTGATAAAA
>UQSH01000037.1 GCA_900543795.1 uncultured Oscillospiraceae bacterium
GGACAAAAGATAGTCAAGATATTCAAAATATAATAAAGCGCGCAGATGAATTAATGTATTCAAATAAGCAAGAATATTATTCAACGCATAAAACAACAGGACGCTATAGACATGATAAAACTTTACAATATTTATCGAATCCAGATATTCTTGATTTGAAAATATCTCAAGGACAATTTCATGTATATTTGCAGGCAAAAATAGATGTTAAAAGTTGTGAGTTAGTCGGAGCAGATGCATTAATAAAATACAAAGATGATTCTCAATTTATACAGTCACCTGATAAATTTATTTCTATATTAGAGGATTCTCATCAAATTGATAAGATAGATTTTTTTGTATTTGAGAAAATATGTCAGCAATTACAAGAGTGGAAAAATGCAAATAAAAAATTATTTCCAATATCAAGTCATTTCTCAAGAAGTACCTTTATGAAATCTGATTTTTTAGAAAGACTCGAAACAACAGTAGAACTATATGATGTTCCTAAAAAATATTTAGAAGTAGAGATTACTGAAAATATGTTTACCACAAATTATAAAGAAGTAAAAGAACGAATTACTCAAATTAGATCAGCAGGATTTATTGTTTCAGTTGATGATTTTGGTATTGAAAGCTCGAATCTTGCTCTTTTAGCAACAGCTCAATTTGATATTCTCAAAATAGATAAAAGTTTTATATCAGATGTTGTATCTAATAAAAACACCAGAACTGTTATTGAGTCTATGGTTGATGTTTGTACAAAAATGAATATTAAACTTATTGCTGAAGGTGTTGAAAATAAAGAACAATTAAATGTATTAAAAGAATGTGGAATTAGAACAGTTCAAGGTTTTTTGTTTAGTAAACCTATACCAATGATTGAGTACGAATGGAAGTATATGAAATAAATGGGAAAATATAAAGAGGATAGAATATGAAGAAAACAGATTTACTGGAAAATAAATTAAAGACTAAGGGAATTCTTGCTTTTTTAATCATTATTAGTGTCATAGCATTACTTTGTTCATTGCTCATTAAGCGTGGTTCGGATATAGCCAATAATGAAGTCAATAGATATTTATCAGAGATTTCACAACAGACTTCCTATAAGGTGAATCAAGGAATAGATATGAATATTGATAAATTAACGACCATAGGGCGTTCTTTAAGATATTTAAATAAAGAAAAGCAAGAGAGTTATATTAAGGAAATATTAGCTGACAGTGCTTATGAATGGATAGGCATTGTCTCATCTGAAGGAGTTATAAGGACTACAAATGATCAAGGTGTTCATCTAAATAATTTACAGATTATTCAAGAGGCTTTACAAGGTCAATCTGTAGTAAGTGAAGAAATCGTAGAAAATTCACAAGGTGAAAAGGGGACACTTTATGCAGTACCATATCAGGAAAATAATGAAAAAAATGTACTTGTTGGATGGATGCCCAGTGATACAATGAGGTTATTATTAAATACAGATACATTTGATGGAACAGGATTCTCGCATATAGTATCAAAAAATGGGAATTTCATATTGTATTCAGCAAATTCTAACTCAGCACTTAAAGGAGATAACTTCTTTACTTCATTAGAAGAGCAAGGAAAAGTGAGTGATGGCTATCATTTAGAATCTATGAAAAAGAATCTTTTAGATGGGAAAGATGGTGAAATTGAATTTACAATTGGTGATAATGAGGAGCGAGCTTTGATATATACAGCTTTAGATGAGGGGAATTGGTATCTCTTATCTATTGTTCCACCTGACATTTATAATACTCTCATTAGTTCATATATATTTCAATCTGTTTTAACAGTGGCAGGCAGTGTATCAGTGTTGTTCATTTGTTTGTTTATAATGATATGGTGGGTAACGAAGAATAAGAATCAAGAAATTTATAATATTGCTTTTGTTGATCCCATTACTCTTGGGTTTACACAGCCACGATTAAAAATAGAAATAGATGAATTGATGAATCATTTTGAACCTTTCTCTTTTATTACACTTGATTTAAAGAAGTTTAAATTAATTAATGACTCATTTGGCAGTTATGAAGGAAATAGGGTCCTTAATCACGTATATCATTGTATAAAGAAAAACTTAAATGATAAGGAATCAGTATCAAGAATTAATGCTGATAACTTTGATATTATCTTTAAGACAATTGATAAAGAAGAAATATCTGAACGTTTAGCAAAGATAGCAACAGATATTAATGAATTTAATAAGGAACGAGAAATTCCTTATTTTATACCCATTATTTGTGGAACGTATATTGTAACACAAAAAGATGATACAATGATTACTATTCATGACCGTGCTAATGCGGCACGAAAGAAAAATAAACAAAATGGACAGTTACTTTGCAATAATCTTTTTTATGAAGAATTAGAAAGACTTAATATGATCAAAGAAAAAGAAATTGAAAATTCAATGGAAAAAGCATTAGAAAATCATGAGTTTGAAGTTTATCTTCAACCAAAGGTATGTTTAAAAACAGGCAAGGTTATAGGTGCAGAAGCCTTAGTTCGTTGGATACATCCAACGAAAGGAATGATTTATCCAAATGATTTTATACCATTATTTGAAGAGAATGGCTTTATTTTAAAGTTGGATCAATATGTTTTTGAAGAAGTGTGTAAATTATTACGTAGATGGATTGATGAAGAAAAGCCACTTCGAAGAATTTCTGTTAATCTTTCACGTAATCACTTAAATAAACAAGGGTTTTTAAAAGAATATAGTGTAATTCAAAAAAAATACAATGTACCACCAGAACTATTAGAAATAGAATTAACTGAAACAATTGTTTTTGAGAATCTATCCTTGCTTAAAGATATTATTGATGATATTCATAATATGGGGTTTCTATGTTCAATGGATGATTTTGGAAGTGGTTATTCTTCACTTAATGTTTTAAAAGAGGTGCCTGTAGACATATTAAAGCTTGATCGCATTTTCTTTGTCAATGAAGCTACAAAACGCAGCGATGATGTTGTTCAAAGTGTCATTGAATTGGCAAAGAAATTAGATATGGAAACTGTTGCTGAGGGAATTGAAACAATCCCTCAGGTTGAGAGTCTACAAAAGATGCAATGCGATATTATTCAAGGATATGTTTTTGCAAAACCAATGCCTATAAGTGAATTTGAAGAAAAATATAATAAAGATCTTGCCATTATTGATGTAAATCATTAAATAAAAATATCCTTTGAAACAGAAGATAAAATTAAATCTGTGAATGAGGATATTTTTTGATATAAATGAAAATATGAATAAACATTTTAAGCTAATGGTAACAAGTTTCTTTACCGATGTAACATTATGAACTTATTTTGCTATAATGGTTAATGAAGATTAACGAAAGAGATGAGACTATGAGCAAACATGAAGTTATAATTAACAAGGAAAAGTGTATAGGATGTCAAATGTGTATAAAAGATTGTCCTGCACATAACATTGAATTCAAAGACAAGAAAGCAGCAATTATTGATAAAGAGTGTATAATGTGTGGTCATTGTGTTGCTATTTGTCCAAAAAATGCAGTTATTATAAGTGGCTACACAGATCATCCTATAATAAGGGAGAAGGATGTAAACTTAAATCCCAATGATATTTTAAATACAATACGTTTTCGAAGAACAATTAGGCAATTTCAAAAGAAAAATATTCCACAATCAGTGTTAGAGCAAATTGTAGAAGCAGGAAGGCTCACACACACAGCCAAAAATATGCAGGATATTTCAATGATAGTATTAGATAAAGAAAAGTCAAGAGTAGAAAGAATGGCAGTTCAACTCTTTAGAAGAATAAAGCCATTTGCAAATCTATTCAGCTCTATGATAAAAAGAACGAATATAACTGATGATTTCTTCTTTTTTGAAGCTCCTATAGCAATAGTCATTGCCTCAAAAGATCCAATTAATGGTGCATTGGCTGCTCAAAATATGGAATTCGTTGCAGAAGCAAATGGTTTAGGTGTTTTATATAGTGGTTTTTTTTCAATGGCAGCAAATCATTCATGGCAAATTAAAAGAATTTTGGAATTACCAAAAGGGAAAAAAGTTATAACAACCTTGGTTTTAGGTTATCCTAAAGTTAAATATCAGAGAAGTGTGCAAAGAGAAAAGAGCGACATTAAATTTTTATGAGGTGAATATATGGAAAAAGAATGTCAAGAAAGATTAGAACAAATTACTTATGGATTTAAGGAATGTCAAAAAGCACTCATAGCAATAGGAGATGAAACAAGGCAAGTTATTTTACTTGTTTTATTACAGAGTGATTTATCAGGTATACGTGTTGGAGAAATAGCTAAAAAAGCTCATTTAACAAGACCATCAGTATCTCACCATTTACAGATACTGAAAGAAGCTGGAATTGTAAATATGAGAAAAGAAGGAACGAAAAACTTTTATTATATAAGTGGAGATGAAACACGTTGGAAGGAAATTGTTGATTTGGTTGAACTTATATATGAAGGCGTTTTGCATATTAAAAAATAGGGAGGAATAAATGATGATTTTATATTTTTCGGGTACTGGTAATAGTCAGTATGTTGCTCATATCATTAGTAAAGAAATACATGATGATGTACTTAATCTATTTGATAAAATACGTACTCAAGACTACACAGCTTTAAAATCTTCCAAACCATGGATCATTGTTGCACCTACATATGCGTGGAGAATCCCACGCATAGTAAATGAATGGTTAAAGAAAACACCACTTCATGGAAATAAAGATATTTATTTTGTGATGACTTGTGCAGGTTCAAAAGGAAATGCAGGATACTATCTTAAAGAATGGTGTCAAGATAAAGGACTTCAATATAAAGGTTGCACACAAATCATTATGCCAGAAAATTATATTGCACTTTATGATACAACTTCTCCAGAATTAATTCCTGAAATTTTGGAACAAGCATATCGTTGTGTTTTAAAGAGTGTTTACTATATTAAAGAAAATAAGTCATTCCCTGAATCATCAATAACACTAAAGGACAAAGTAAGTAGTGGAATTGTTAATGATCTTTTTTATCCTTTATTTGTACAAGCTAAAAAATTCTATGGAAATGATAATTGTATCTCATGTGGCAAATGTGAAAAACTCTGTCCTTTAAGTAATATAAAACTTATAGAGGGTCAACCTATATGGGGAAATCATTGCACGCATTGTATGGCTTGTATTTCTCGCTGTCCAAAAGGTGCAATTGAATATGGAAAGAAGACAAAAGACAGAATTCGATATGTTTGTCCAAAATAACAATTAAAAGTATTATATAAAAACGGAGGCTTGATATCTTATTTATCATTTCTCCGTTTTATTTTTAATATAAATATAAGTTCGTAAATGTTAACTTTTACGAACTTATAATTTTACCACTATATTCCCATATATTTACTAATATTTTATCCTATTTAACGTATTATTACAAGGTTTTTAAAAGTTAACAATTATAAACTCAATGTTTACGAAGGTTGTATAAAGTCTCATCAGAACTCAACATTTACACAAGGACTTATAATTTAAATATACACTATATAGACGACAAAGAGAGGAAAGGTAATATATGAGAAAAAAAGTTTTATTGAAAGTATCAGCTTGTTGTTTGGTAGTAATTATGTCCTTTAATGTATTGATTCAGGGAACATTAGCTACAAAAGAGAAATCTACAATACCAATATCTCATGATGATACAGAAACAGTTAGTCATAGCAAAAATACACCTAATCCAGAAACGGATTTTGATTTTAGTTCTTCTACAGGAACTATCACAAAATATAAGGGTTCTGCTGGAACAGTTATAATTCCAGATACAATTGGTGGCATTCCAGTGAAAGTCATAGGCGATGATGCCTTTAATTATGCTAGAATTAATAAGAAAGTTCTTTCTATAACATTACCATCAACATTAAAATCCATAGGCAATTCTGCATTTTATAATCAAGATATTTCATACATTGATTTTCCAAATGGGCTTGATAGAATAGAAGGACAAGCCTTTTTAAATTGTACTCAATTAAAAGAGGTTATATTACCTGATTCAGTATCAACATTGGGGGAAAGTGCTTTTAAACAATGTGAATCTATTGAAAAGGTTGTGTTATCTAGTAACTTGACTGAGATACCGAATTCATGTTTTTACTCTTGGACAAAACAAGGAGCCCTTAATGACATTATATTTAAAGAAGGTCTAGAGGTCATAGGGGCAAATGCATTTATGAATCAAAGTCTAAAAAATGTACAGCTTCCTAATTCAGTTCGTATTATTGATCAACAAGTGTTTGCAAGGCAAGCAGACGCGAGTAATCATGGAGATTTTTATATTGGAACTGGCATTGAAGAGATTCGTTCCCAAAATGGTATTCCAAATATAGCAAATGCATTTTCAGGATGGAAAGGTAGAATTATATTTCCGCTTACAAAAGATGTCATAGACTCTAGAGGAGCAAATGCTATATTAGATTATCCCAATAGTTCATTCAAGGTGTTTTATGCAAATATTGTAGATTATAATACAAATGGTGGAAATCCAGCAAGTATACCAAGTGAAACAGTTTTATTTGAAGATACTATAAAAAGTATTCCTGTTCAACCAATTAAAGATGGCTTTTCCTTTGCAGGCTGGTACAGTGATAGTGCTTTAACTAATCTATGGAATTTTACAACTTCAAAGGTAACATCAGATATAACTTTATATGCAAAATGGGTTCCCATTGAATGGACAGTCACTTTTGACACAAATGGTGGAAGTGCTATAGAAAAACAAAAAGTCAATATGTATGACTTCATTTCTGAACCGTCTACTCCAATTAAGAATGGTTACACTTTTGCAGGCTGGTACAGTGATAGTGCTTTAACTAATCCATGGAACTTTACAACTTCAAAGGTAACATCAGATATAACTTTATATGCAAAATGGGTTCCCATTGAATGGACAGTCACTTTTGACACAAATGGTGGAAGTGCTATAGAAAAACAAAAAGTCAATATGTATGACTTCATTTCTGAACCGTCTACTCCAATTAAGAATGGTTACACTTTTGCAGGCTGGTACAGTGATAGTGCTTTAACTAATCCATGGAACTTTACAACTTCAAAGGTAACATCAGATATGACTTTATATGCAAAATGGGATGAATCAAATTCTCATTTAACTGAAATAGATGAAAATACTATAATTGTTACAAAACCATCTAATACAAACAATAACATTAACACATCAGATAGTACCAATACTCATTTATATATTTTTTTTACAGTTTTATCTCTTTTAGCTTTTGGTATTGTTATTTTTAAAAAGAAAAACATTTAAAATATGATATAAGCTTTGTTGATGGTATTCATATTGGTGAATTTGCAGATCATTAATACAACATACTGATTAATCAGTACTTTCGTTTGAAAGAATGAAACATATATATTATAATATATATAAAGTCAAGTAAAAGAGAGCCTGAATTTTTCAGGCGCAACAATGAAATGCCGCAGAAGGAAGAGCTCCTGCGGCATTCAGCGTTTTTCGTTTCTTGAAGTATTTAAGTATGATTAATCATTCGGCATAAATGCGTTATGAACGGCGGAGACTGCTCTGTCTGCCTCATCTGCATCAATAATAACTGAAATTTTAATTTCCGAGGTTGAAATCATTTGAATATTGATGTTGTGTGCATAAAGAGCCTCAAACATTTTTGAAGCGGTTCCGGGATGTGATTCCATGCCTGCGCCAACGATGGAAACCTTTGCAACATTTGTTGAGCATTTGATTTCCTTATCGTCAATATCGCTCATTTCCTTTAAGAGCTCAATAGCAACAGGGCCGTTATCCTTTGAAACGGTAAAGGTTAAATCCTTTGTTCCGTCTCTGCCGACAGATTGAAGAATAATATCAACATTGATATTTTTTTGAGCAAGCTTTGCAAAAATTCTGAAAGCAACTCCGGGATTATCATTTAAACCAACAACTGATATAAGCGCAACATCCTTATCCTTTGTTACACCTCTGATAAGCATTTTTTCCATTTTTACCTTCTCCTTAACAATAGTTCCCGGAATGGGATTTAATGATGAAAGAACCTCAAGTTCAACAGAATATTTTTTAGCCATTTCAACCGAGCGGTTGTTAAGCACCTGTGCACCGAGCGTTGCAAGCTCAAGCATTTCGTCATAGGTTATTTCTTCAAGCTTTCTTGCGCCCTTAACCTTACGAGGATCGGCAGTATAAACACCCTCAACATCCGTAAATATCTGGCATTTATCTGCATGGAGGGAAGCGGCAATTGCAACTGCCGAGGTATCGGAGCCGCCTCTGCCGAGCGTTGTTAAATCGTCGTAACGGTTAATACCCTGAAAGCCTGCAACAACAACGATATTGTGCTTTGCAATTTCCGCTTGCAGTCTGTTTGTTTTTATATTTTTAATTCGTGCAGAGCCGTAAACCGAATTAGTGTTGAAGCCTGCCTGCCAGCCTAAAAGAGAAATCACGGGGAAGCCGAGCTTCTCTATTGCCATTGCAAGAAGAGAAATTGAAATTTGCTCTCCTGCCGCTAAAAGCTGGTCCATTTCTCGCTTTGCGGCGTTTGGATTGATTTCGCGAGCCTTTTCAATCAAATCGTCCGTTGTGTCGCCCTGAGCGGAAACAACAACAACAACATCGTTTCCTGCCTTATAGGTGTCGGTAACAATGCGTGCAACATTCATTACCCTTGCGGCGTCTGCAACGGAAGATCCGCCGAATTTCTGAACAATAAGCGCCATTTGAATAATATCCTCCGAATTAATAATTTGTTACCTTGATTATATTAAGAGCATCAATGCCTTCAAGCTTTTTAAGAAGCTGATTTTCCGTCATTTCATCTGTTATAAATGCAATTTCATCAGACGGCTGACCTGCTCTTGAAAGGAATTTAACATTTGAAAAACGGCTTAAAGCCTCATTTTCAGAGATTTTTGCCCTAACATAGAAGGGCATTTCGATAGTTGCCTTATAATCAACAACATAATCCTCATCGCCTGCTCCCCAGCCGAAGATTTTTCTTCTTTCAATATGCTTTGCACAGTCCACCATATCGGCAACAACCGCCGATGCAGTAGGAAGCTTTCCTGCGCCTCTGCCGTAAAAGCAAACATCGCCAACGGCATCTCCCCTAACGAGAATAGCATTGAAAACATCTCTTACACTTGCAAGCTGGCTTCCGTTATAAACAACGGCAGGGCTAACAAATGCGGCAATGCTGTTTTCATCAATATATTTTATCTGACCGAGAAGCTTGATAACACCGTTTGCCGATGAAATATACGAAACATCTTCAAGAGTTATATTTGAAATACCCTCTGTTTCAACCTGACTTGGATAAACATGCTTTCCGAAAGCAAGAGAAGCGAGAATACAAACCTTTCTGCACGCATCGTGCCCCTCAACATCTGCCGTTGGATCCTTTTCGGCATAGCCGTTATCCTGTGCAAGCTTCAAGGCATCCTCAAAGCTCATATCTTCTTCTATCATTTTAGTTAAAATAAAGTTGGTTGTTCCGTTTAATATTCCGGCAACGCCCTCAATATTGTTTGCCGCAAGGCACTGTGCCATTGGGCGAATAATCGGAATACCGCCGCCGACGCTTGCTTCAAACAGATAATTTGTTCCGCTTTCCTTTGCGGCGGCAAGAAGCTCAAGGCCTTTCTGAGCAACAAGCTCCTTATTTGAAGTTACAACGGATTTTCCCGCTTTAAGAAGCTTCATCGTAAAATCAAAGGCAGGATTAACTCCGCCCATTGTTTCGGCAACAACCTTAACCTCGGGATCATTAAGAATATCGTTAAAATCCTTTGTGAACTGATTTTGATGGGGATCCTGCGGAAAATCACGCAAATCAAGAATATATTTAACTTCAAGCGCCTCGCCGCCGGTGCGCTTTGAAATAACCTTGCTGTGAGACTCAATAACCTCAACAACTCCGCTTCCGACGGTTCCGTATCCCATAACTGCAACCTTCATATTTTGACCTCCTACGGAATTAATTTTTAATTTCTGCGGATTTAACTCCTCCGAGCGTTTTAAGCTTTTCAACAAGCGTGTCTGCATCAACGGTCATTTCCGTTATTCTAACGGAAAGCAAAACCCTTGCAATCCCGTTTTGCGGAACCTCCTGATTAATTGAAAGCACATTTGCTCCCACAAGATAAAGCTCGTTTGTTACGGCAGACAAAACACCCTTATTATCTTTAAGCTTCAACGAAAGAGAAACCATTTCATCTGCATTTTCGGGGTTATATTCAAAAACTCCGTCTTTATATTTATAGTATGCAGATCTTGAAATGCCTGCCATTTTCGCCGCTTGGCTTGCATTTTGAGCCTCGCCCGATGCAAGCAGCTCCTTTGCGATTGCAACCTTTCTATACACCTCAGGGAGTATATCGGCGTTAACAAGCAGGTATTTAAGCTTTGCCATTTTGTCCACCACCCGCGTACAACTGTGTTACTGTGAAAAACACTTTTGATATAATAGCACATTATTCTTAAATATACAAGAGAAAAATATAAATTTTTCAATTTATTTCTTGAATAAAGTTGATTATTGATTTATTATTAGTATAGAATAAATTTATATAAAATATTAAGGAGAAAACAAATGTCTGAAACAGTTGAAAAAAGACGGGCATTTTTAATTAACCTTGCATTTATTGCGGTTATACTTGCGCTTGTTTTTGTTTTTTTTAAATACTTTTTTTGGGTAGCAGCACCGTTTTTACTCTCTTTCTTTTTTGCGGTTTTGCTTCAAAGGCCTCAACGCTGGCTTGATAAAAAAACGAAGCATAAATGCCACACGCTTTGGTCTATTCTTCTTGTTTTGCTGACCATTGCAATAATCCTTGTTCCCGTTATTATAATTCTTTCAAAATTTTTTAAGCAGGTTGGAGGCTTTTTATCATATCTTGTTTCCCAACTTTCCGATTTTCCTGTGTTTATTCAGGATTTGCAAAACACCTTGCTGAAATTTTTAAGCTTCCTTCCCGATAAGCTCTACGGCTCCGTTTCCGAAAGCATAGTAAATGCGTTATCTGCACTTTCAAACGATTTTGATTTAAGTGCCTTTGGAATTGATTCCTCAACAATTAAAAGCACCATAACAACAGGCGTTACCGGAGTTTACAGCGTTGCCAAAAATGTTCCGAGCGTTATTATAGGTATTGTTATCGGCATTGTTGCTTGGATACTTTTCACTAAGGATTACGATAAAATTGTTGCTTTTATTAAGCTTCAGCTGCCCGACGGCAAAAAAAATCTTCTTGTTGAAATCAAGCAGGTTTTCTCTAACACAATATTAAAAATGGTTCGTGCATACGGGCTGATTATGTTTATAACCTTCTGCGAGCTCTGCTTTGGCTTTACAATTTTAACGGCTCTCGGAATTATGAACAACAGCTATATGGTTTTAATTGCAATTGCGATAGCGATATTTGATATTTTGCCCGTTGCAGGCTCCGGCGGAATACTTATTCCGTGGGCGTTAATTTCAATGGTTACAGGAAACATTAAGCAGGGCATAGGATTGCTTGTTATCTATGCCGTAATAACTGTTATCCGCCAGTATCTTGAACCGAAAATCGTTGGCGATACACTCGGAGTTAATCCTATTATCACGCTTGCAGGGCTTTATTTTGGATTAAAGCTTTTCGGAGTTTTGGGAATGTTTATTGTTCCCATCTCTGTTATGACACTCAAAGCATTTAACGACACAGGAAGAATTCACATTTGGAAGGCTCCCCACCCGATTGATGCAACGGAGGAAAAAAAGTCTCAAAAAAAGGAAAGGAAAAAGCTGTTTAAAAAACAGTAATTAATCAAAATGAAAAAAGCATTGAAAAACAAAAGGCAGGTTAATGCTGCCAACGCACTTCTTTTACTCGGTATTTTTCTTGCAGAAGCCATTCTGTGTTGGTTTTTCACAAACACGCACGACGATTATTTAACTGCAGGCTTAAAAACAGTTGCAGAGGCTTGGGATTATAGTATTCATTACGGCAACGGCAGACTGCTCGGCAATTCATTTGTTGAACTGTTTTGCAACAGACATATACTGAACACACTTTTTAAATCCGCCTGCATATTTTTAATCATCGCATTGCTTTCATACTGCTGCGGAAAATTCAGCAGAAAGAACTTAACTGTTTTCTTCTGCCTTGTAAACTGCCTGCCCATTTTATTTTACAGAGAGGTTTTTGTTTGGTCGCACGGCTTTTACAATTATGTTCCGCCCGTTGTTCTGATGCTGATTTCGTTATCAATTTTTAAAAGCATTTACGAAAATAAAAAAATCAACAAAGCGGTTGCATATCCATTGCTGATTATCTGCGGCTTTTCAGCACAGCTTTTCTCGGAAAACAGCACGGTTGTTAACATTGTGCTTGCAGGCATTATTCTTCTTATTTTTATTATTGAAAAGAAAAAGACCGCACCGGTGCTGATAAATCTTTTTTCGGCAATTGCAGGTGCAGCGGTTATGGTTGCCGTTCCGAGAATATACAAGGTTACCCACGAAATGGATTTTTACAGAGGCTTCCTCGGCGGAGACTTGAACAGTATAATTGCTTCCGTTAAAGGAAACATCGGAAGAATAATTAAATATATCGGAGATATGTATCCGCTTTGGATTCTCCTTTCGATAATAATTTTAATTGCTTTAAACAAGCGAAAAAGCAGATTGAGCAGTTTTTCAAGAATAGTCTTTAATGTTTTCTTTTCTCTTTCTTTTTTAATTTTCATTCCGAGAATACTGTTTTCCTACGGTATTATCGAGGACGAGACCTTTATATCAAAATATGTTAATGCGGCTTTAATCGTTATTTATATTATTTTTGCACTTGCGGCGCTGATAATTCTTTTCACGAAGGACGAGTTAAAAAGCGCATTTATCTTTATTCCGCTTGCGATAATATCTGTCGGCGAGCTGGTTATTGTTCATCCGATAGGATACAGATGCTTGTTTATAACATATATTCTGCTTACAATTCCCATAGTTGATTTAACAAACACGGTTTTAAAGGAATGTAAATCCGTCAAAAAGATTTTTTACACCGCAATAGTGCTTATCAGCGTGATTGCTTTTGCCGCTAATCTTTATCATTATTCAAGCATTAGCAGAATTAACGAGGTACGCATTGAATATGCACAGGAGCAAATTGAAGACGGAAAATACGATATTGAAATTATCAAGCTTCCTTATGAAAAATGGCTTTGGCTTCCGAACAAAAGCTATGCTTATAAATACACATTTAACCACGGAGACCCCGAGGAAATGACATTTTCTTATATCACATACGAGGAATATATAAACAAGCATTAATGCTGAATACACGCCGGCAGACTTCGAGAAACGGAGCTGAATTTCGTTTTCTTGCGAGTGGGAGCCGTACCTCGTCAAAACATATTACGCATAGAACAAAACAAAGTTTTGCAAATATGCTTCATATGTTTTTCCTCTTCCCAACAAACTAAAGTTTGTTGGGAGCCCTGATTTCTCGAACGAGCAAAAAGCGAAAAGTGCCCAAAAGCGGCTTGGATTCAATGTCCAAGCCGCTTTTAAAATTTTAATTGATATAGTTTTATAACACTAATATGAGCAAATCCTGTCTTTGCGAAATATCCGAACCGCATTATACTTCGGCACGGTTCAGACCGCTTTATCGACAGTCTGAAAAACGGGAGGCAGACGCCTCCCGTTTTTTGTTATCTTATTTTTATTTATTTATAAAATTGATTAACTCATCCTTAGTTAAAAGTCCGATTGAAATATCAACGGTTTTTCCGTTTTTAATCAAGGCAAGAGTCGGTATGCTTTGGATTCCGAACATTGCGGCAAGCTGAGGCTCATCATCAACATTAACCTTGCAGAATTTTACATCCTCTGCTTCCTCTGCAACCTCGTCAACGATTGGCGACATCATTTGACAGGGACCGCACCAAACAGCCCAGAAATCAATAAGAACAGGCTTATCGGATTCCATAACCTCCTGCTTAAAATCAGCCTGAGTTAAATTTATAACAGACATAATTATTCCTTCTCCTTTGACTTATAATAAAGCATACAGTGGCAAAAGCCCTCAAAATCGGGATCTGCTATCTGCCTTTTAAATTCCTCGCAGATACATTTATTTTCCTCCGTACGCTGAATACGGCAAGGGCAGTATCCGCCTGTTTTTTTCAGCCCTTCTTTTATTTTAGCAACCATTTCCTTATCGGGATTTAATTTAACCGCCATAACGCCGCCTCCTGATTATATTATTAATCTGCATTTTAAAAATATGATTACTTTTCGTAGGTTTGCAGGAATTCCTTTGTTCTCTCTTGAACCGGATGCTCAAACACCTGCTCAGGAGTTCCCTGTTCAAGAATAATTCCGCCATCCATAAATATGACCTTATCGGAAACATCACGGGCAAATTTCATTTCGTGAGTTACAATAACCATAGTCATATTATCTGCGGCAAGACCTTTTATAACCTTGAGTATTTCTCCGGTCAGCTCCGGATCAAGCGCAGAGGTTGGCTCGTCAAAAAACAGAACTCTCGGAGATAGGCAAAGCGCCCTTGCGATTGAAACACGCTGCTTTTGTCCGCCCGAAAGCTGACAGGGATAAGCGTCTCTTTTATCGGTTAAGCCAACCTTTTCAAGCAAAATCATTGCCTTTTCTTCGATTTCGGCAATTATCTGCTTTTTATTTTCCTTATAATCGGATCTTTCCTTTGCAAGAAGCTTCGGAGCAAGAACAAGATTATCAAAAACGCTGTACTGCGGAAAAAGGTTGAAATCCTGAAAAACAAGTCCGAAATTCAATCTGTTTTTTCTTATTTCCTTTTCGGAAAGCTTTTCCTTATCGGAGGCATCAAAAATAACATTTCCATCTACCGAAATAATGCCCTCATCGGCAGTTTCAAGGAAATTAAGGCAGCGAAGCAGAGTTGTTTTTCCGCTTCCCGAGGAGCCGATAACGGAAAGCACCTCGCCCTCTTCAATTGAAAAGGAAATGCCTTTGAGAACATTATTATTTCCAAAGCTTTTTTTAATATTGCTTATTTCTAAAATAGACATAATTTATCCTTCATAATAATCCATTTTCTTTTCCAAATATCCGAAAAGCAGGGTTAATAAGCCGCAAAAAACAAGATAGAATGCGCCCGTATAGAACAGCGGCCACAGAATTCCGTCTGTTTTCATAAACTTTTCGCCTGCCCATATCAGCTCGTAAACGGCAATAACTCTGGCAAGCGAGGTATCTTTAACAAGAGTGATAATTTCATTACTCATAGGAGGAACGATTCTTTTGAAAACCTGCGCAAGCACAACCTTAAAAAAGGTTTGCGATTTGGTCATTCCGAGAACCGCACCGGCCTCATACTGACCCTTTGGAATTGATTCAATTCCGCCTCTGTATATCTCTGAGAAATAGCAGGAATAATTGATAATAAATGCAACGCAAACGGCAACAAATCTGTCAAAAACCGTCCAGCCTGCTATCCAGCTAATAAAGAAATTGGGGTTTTCCATATGCGACGCCCAGTTGCCCGCAAGTCCGGGACCGTAATAAACAATAATCACCTGAAGAACCAGAGGAGTTCCTCTGATTATCCAGATGAATACTTTACACAGCCATTTTAAAGGTTTAAACTTACTCATTGAGCCAAAGCTCAAAATAAGACCTAACGGCAGGGCGGCAACAAGAGTAATACCAAAAAGTTTTACCGTGGTTAGAAAACCGTCAAGGAGCATTTTTGTTACTTCTAAAAACATTTTAATATTCTGTTACCTTTCAGCTTTTTCACATTATCCTGCAAGAACTACTCCGTACTTTTCTGCAAGAGAAGCAAGTGTTCCGTCTGCCTTGAGCTCTTCGATAATCTCATTAACCTTTGCGGTTAATTCGGAATCCTTTGCGAATGCAATACCGTATTCCTCTTCGCCGAGCTCAATCTTATATCCAAGGGTTGAATTGCTTGTGCCCTCGCCTGTCATTGACTGAGCCATTGTCAAATCAATAATGCACGCATCCGATGAGCCTGATGAAACCTCGGTTAATGCTCTTGCCTGAGTATCTACCTCAACAAGATTTTTGATGCCGCTTTCAGCTGCAACCTCTGCGCCTGCTGAGCCTGCTTCAACTGCAACTGCTAAATCTGCAATGGATTCAACTGTTGGATACTTATCAAGAGCGTCTGCGCTCATAACAACAACCTGTGCGTTTCTTGCATAAGGATTTGAAATGCTTGCGGCGGTTTTAGCCTCATCTGTGATTGTCATACCGTTCCAAACACAGTCGATAGAGCCTGAATTAAGCTCATTAAACTTTGTGTCCCAGTTGATTTCAACAAATTCAGCCTCAACGCCGAGCTTTGCACAAACAGCCTCGGCAAATTCCGTGTCAAAGCCAATAAGCTTTGTTTTGTCATTTTCGTCATAATAGTTCATCGGCTCATAAATAGTGATACCGATTGTGAGCTTGCCGTCTTGAATTTCCTTAACAGCGGCATCGTTCGCTTCACTGTTGCTTGATGAACAAGCGGCAAAGCAGCCTGCTACGAAAAGAACCGAAAGCAAAACTGCAAGAGCTTTTCTGAATTTTTTCATAATAATTTCCAAAACCTTTCCGACTACAATCAGTTTATAAAAAATTCCTAACGCCTTATTGTAGCCGGATAAGGCGTATAATCGGAATTCAGCCGCTCAAAATTATGTTCTATGCAAATTTCGAGGGCAATACAATCGGATTAGTGCGATTTTCACACTAAATTCCTCCGTGTGTAATTTGTAAGTATATTTTATCGTATTAGCGTATTAAAGTCAATAGTAAAAAGCAAGCACCTGCTCATTTTTGGAACAGGTGCATAATTTTTCGGCAGAAAAATATTAAAGTCCTGTGTTTTCTGCAATATATTTTCTTGCTTTTACGGCATATTCAAACGGATTAGCTTTTGCCGGATCCTGCTCTGCTTCAACAACAACCCAACCCTCATATCCGCTTTCTTCAAGAATATCAAAGATAGGCTTAAAGTCAACATCTCCGTCTCCCGGAACGGTGAACACACCTGCACGCACCGCATCAAGAAAGCTTAAATGCTGCGGAACAACAAGGTTGTTGTAAACATCCATACGAACATCCTTTAAGTGAACATGCTTTACTCTGTTTATGTATTTTTTAAGAACGGGAACGGGATCTATGCCGGCAAAGGTGAGGTGGCCGCTGTCAAACAGAAGATAAACAAGCTCGGGATCTGTTATTTCCATAAGCTTATCAATTTCCTGGGCGGTCTGCACACCTGTTCCCATATGATGATGAACAGTAAAATACATTCCCTTTGATTTTGCATAGGCACCCATTTCGTTAAAGCCCTTTGCAACAATTGCCCACTCTTCATCGGTGTAATAGGGCTTTTCATCAAGGATTGATTTATCAAGGCAGCCCTGAATTGAATTGCCTTGCTCCGACGCACCGATAACCTTGGCGCCGAGAGCATAAAGCTTATCGCAATGAGCCTTAAAGGCTTCAATCGTTTCCTCATAGGGCTTTGAGGTTAAATATGAAGAAAACCAAGCGTTACAGATTTGAAGTCCTCTTATATCAAGATACTTTTTAAGAACTGCGGGGTCTGACGGATATTTATTTCCGATTTCCGAGCCCTTAAAGCCTGCAAGAGCCATTTCGCTTATGCACTGCTCAAAGGTGTTTTCTGCGCCAAGATCGGGCATATCGTCATTAGTCCAGC